>JBJFHV010000139.1:0-14787 GCA_051894015.1 Acutalibacteraceae bacterium
CGAAAGGGTTATAAATACAGATGCGGATAGTACATCTTTCTAAACTTAAATTCTCGTGTCTTCCATTTTGCAGAATACGTCAACAGGACTTACACCGGTGAATTTGCTTTCACCGCAGAGCTTTCTGACAAGTGCTTTTACGGTATGCTCCTGTGAATCGTAGCAGTTGATATAGTTTTTCACCTGCGGAACATCGGCAAGATGGAACGGACCGCTCAAAGATACGAAAACAGTCGGCATGTCGTTGACATACCAGGGAATTTCAAAGCCGCCTTTCGGCATTGCCCACGAAAGCCGCTGAACGGTCTGCATGAGTGAATTGACATTTGCAACGGAAATGACAAGGTCGTATTTTGCTTTAAATTCCTCTATGCTTTCCTTGTGCCCGTAAGGATTCGAAAGCTTGCTTGAAAACATTTTCAGAAAAGCATCAAGCATTTTCGGCGGCATGACGGCGGCGATTTTACGCAGTTTTGCGATCTTGTTGTTGAAAATTTCAACCGCAAAGCCTCGTTTTTCAAGCTCTTTTTTGATGGTCTCATACGGAGAGCCGGCCTGCTTGTGACCGGCAAGAACGGCAACGGGATTGCTGTCGTCACCGACCGGTACAATGAGAATCTTTTTGTACTTTTGCGGTGTAATCGGGAAAAGGTCCGGGCCGACCTGCTTGGCAAGCGTAATGGCCTTTTCGCTGATTTCATGCGCAACCTTTTTGTGCTCTTCACAGCCGATGATTTTCAGCGCGTCAGCCGACGGAGCAATTTTTTCCCTGGGTATTTTGTGAAGATTGAGCTTTGCTTTCAGACCGAGAATACGGGTCAGTGCGTCCTCGAGTCTGTCGGCGGTGATCAGACCGCTTTCTATCGCGTCTTTCATATATTTCATGTCCTCTTCCATCTGGTTGAAGAACAGGAACATATCACAGCCTGCGGCAATTGCGGCAGGAACCATATCCTTTCTTGCCATTCTGCCTGTCATACCTACCATGTGGCTGGCGTCGGTGACAATCAGCCCGTTGAAACCAAGCTTATCTCTGAGAAGATCGTTAAGCAATTCTTTACAAAGCGTGGCCGGCATAAGATCTTCGGTTTGGGTTCCGGGCGTAAAGTGCCGTTGGTATGCCGGCATCATAATGTGACCTGCCATAACGGCTTCTACGCCCTCGTCAATCATCCCTTTATATACTTTTCCGTATGTCGCGTCCCATTCCTCGCATGAAAGCGAATTGACACTTGATGACAGATGCTGATCCCTTTCATCAACGCCGTCGCCCGGAAAGTGCTTCATGGCGCATACCAGTCCTTCGTCATTGACACCGTGGTAATACGCCTTACTCATTTCGAGTACCGTATCGGGATTATCCGAAAAAGCGCGGCTTGAAATTACCGGATTTCTCCAATTGATTAAAATATCGACAATCGGAGCGAATACCCAGTTTGAAGCAATTGCTTTGGCTTCCGCACCGCAGATTTTTCCGAGCTTATATGCGTATTCGGGGTTGCCCGTTGCCGCAACCTTAATCGGCATGCCGACATTGGTTCCGTCGGTGCAGGCGCCGCTTCCGCCCATTTCAACGTTACTGGCAATCAGCAGCGGAATCTTGCTGTTCTTCTGAAGCAGTGTGTTTTGCGTCAGCATATCCTTCGACGTTCCCGACATAAAGCGCGCGCCGCCGATATGACTTTCATTGAGATATTTTTTGATCAGCACTTCATCGGTACCGCCTGTCATGCCGACAAAAAGCTGACCGATTTTTTCGTCGGGCGTCATTTCAGAAATTGTTTTGTGAACCCATGCGATCGCTTCATCGTCAAGGCAGTACGGCATCTTTTTCAAATCGACTTTTTTCATTTCACTCATTATCGTTACCTCCCAGAGCGTTTTCAAATTCGTTGATCCATTTTTCCTGTATTTCGGGCGTGAGTTTCCCTTCGGTCAGGGGAATGACCGCTTTTTGTACAAAGCTTTTCCAGCTTTCCGCTTCTTTTCTGATTACGATCGGATAAAAATATACGCCGCACTCTTTTGCCGCTTCCAGATCGCCGGGCGCGTCTCCGACCATGATCACGCTTTTTCGGTCATATCCTTTGTCAAGCAGTTTTTTGATACACTGCGATTTGGTGCCTTCCTCTTGGGACATAAGAGCAATACAGTATTGTGAAAGCCCGAACTTGTTCCATTCCGACTGTAATGCGTTTTTGTTGGCCGAGCTGACGGCGGCAATATCACAGCTTTCGCTTGTCCTTTCGAACGCTTCTTTTACGCCGTCGAAAGGCTTCAGACCGTTTAGCTTGTTGATCGCGGTATTGACGCTGATGCTCCATGAAAGCGCTCGTTTCATAATGGTGCTGTTATCGGAGTTCTCAATCGCAATTTCCAGTGCCCTGTTCGAAAGCTCATCGGAATGGTCAACGAAAAATACAAACTCATCTAAACCGTACAATGAGGGCGAAAACTTCCGGAGCAAATGGGCACACGACCGGAAACGGTTGACGCCTCTTGTTTTGGAATAAAGATTGTACCAAAGCCAATAGTCAACAACGGTATCATAGTATTTGTTGAAGCCGAACTCTCTTGCAAACAGCGGAGCAAAGCAAAGCCGATGCTTCGGCTCCATTGTGTCCATGGCGCTTCCGTCGGAATCCACACAAATCAGAAATTCTTTCTTTTTCTCGCGGTCTTTCATATCATCTCTCCTTGGAAATAATTGACAAACGTTACGGTAATTATTATAATCTTAATGGATCATAGTATCAACGCACAAACAAAAGCAAAGTGTCAGTTAATTGACAAGTGCTTTATCTTTGTTTCCTAACGGAGTTCAATTATGGAAAAGAAACTTGACTTAAGAATACAAAAAACTTATGCAGCACTTACCGACGCGCTTTTATCAATATTATGTCATAAAAGCTTTGAGGATATTACGGTAAATGAGATTTGCGTCAAAGCGCTGGTTCGGCGCGCTACGTTTTATAAGCATTTCGGCGACAAATACGAGCTTTTAACCTTTATCATCAAACAACAGCTCGATATATTTAAGCAAAATTGTGCCGCGGATCAAATTAACCGGTTTTCATTCGAATACTATTTGTATATTTTTCATCAGATTCTTGACTATATCGACGATCATACTGCAATTTTTCAGTCGGTTAAAAACAGCAAGGCCTTTTCCGTCATAAACGCGATTGCGACGGAGGAACTCTTTCTTATGATGAAAGATATGTTTAAGGAGGATGCGCTCAAAGGCAAGGACTTTATTTTGCCGTATGATATTATGGCAAGAGCGTATGTCGGAATCGTAGTAAGCATCAGCGGTTATTGGGTGGAAAAAAGTGATAATATCAGCAAAGAGGAGCTGATGGAGCAGTTCAAAATACTGGCCAAAAGGCTTTACAGCTGATTTTTTCGTCATGATACCGGAAGATAAAAATAGAAAACGGGACAGCATCGCTTTCACGGTGCTGTCCCTGATTTGTTCTATGGCAGGGTTTGTTTTCCGATTAATAAATTGAGTTGTAAAACTGTATGTTTCCGTGATCGCCGATATCGGCAATCACGCCGTTTTCTTTTCCCGTAATCAATACGGTGCTGTTCGCAATTCTTTCGATTCTCCAAAGAATTCTCTGATCGGGACCGATCGCCTTATTAGTAAAAACGCAGTACTCGGGAGAAAGTGTTTTCACCCATTTTGAGGAGGTTGAACCGTAATAGCCGTGATGGCCGACCTTGAGAAGATCAACATCGCCGATTTCGGGTGCGAGTCTGTCCTCGTCGCCGCTGAGGTTGTCGATATCACCGGCAAGGAACACTTTTGTACCGTTCTTTTCTATCAGTACGCCGAAGGACTGATCGTTTTCGCCGACCTTTTCTTCGCTCGGTTCGTCAACCGTGTTGAAAAGAGTGATGGTAAAGTTTCCGAGCGTAAACGGCTCACCGTCGGGCTTTGAAATAATCGGTACATTTTTCGCTTTCAGGGCGTTGACCATCTGATCGTAAACTTCCTGATTATCCCAGTCCTCCACTTCATGCTCTGCAATTTTACTGCTGTCGTATTCTTTCAGATAGGCTCTTCCGACTTCAATATCAGGGTCGGAAATCACGGTATCAAAGCCGCCGATATGGTCACTGTGACTGTGCGTACCCAGAACGAAATCAAGCTTCACCTTGCCGCTTTCGTCAGCGGCATTTTTCTTTAAATAGGCGACAACCTCGTCCTCAAAGCCCTCTAATTCAAGACCGTCAAAGCCTCTCGGATTGTCGGTGTCCTCACCGGCGTCAACAAGAGCAAATTTTCCGTCGCTTTCAATCAGAATGGCGTCCGAGCTTGCAGTGTTCAGAAAATGAATATAATCTCCGTTGCCGCTCAGTTCTTTTGCATTTTTCACGTTGAGCTTTTCTCTGTTATGGTTTACGCTGTATGCCGGTTGAATGATAAAAATGCTGACAGGTATCATAGCCGCGATGATAACCGCAAGCAAAATGATAAGTACTTTTTTTAGTTTCCCGTTCATTTCAATACCTCTTTATAAACTGATATTATAAAATCGTTCCCGTTCTTATGTTAAAACGCAGTTTTGCTTCTTTTTCGTTTTCGGTGTATTCAATTTCCATGATATCCGTATCGACAAATTGTGCCGAACGGATTTTGGTGCGCTTATCTGAAAACGTATCATTCAAAACCTTTAACTGCTCCGGCGAGTATTCGCTGACATTATCGGAAATAAACAGCAGATTTCCGGATAAGCTGTTGATTTTTGCAAGAAGCTTCCTTTGCTCAAAGCTCAGCTTTATATTATTGTCCCGAAGCAGAAAAACGTCGGGGTCGTTAAGCCATGCTCTGCCGTCAAGATGACGCCGGAAAATGCTGTTTGAAACGGCGTGCGGCGTGGATACGTCTTCACGGATAATATTCTTTGAGCATTCCCATTTCAGAGAAATATCGGAGCCTATACGGCAATAATCCACCTTACCGAAAGCCGGCATAAGCGGCACGCCGCATCCGAGAATCAATTTATTTCCGCAGCACTCACGGATAAAATCCATAGCGTCGCACATGATTTCTCCCCGGGACTTGTTATGCATGGGCAGTACGCACGCTCCGTAGAGAAAATCAAGCTTGACAAGGTCAAAGCCCCATTCATTCAGAACCGTGTCAAAGACCTTCTTTATATAATCACGGGCGGACGGATTATAAATATCAATTGAATAGAATCCGCCCCAATTGTGCCCTGTCTTATAGGGCTTGCCGTTTTTGTCTTTGATAAACCAATCCTCATGCTCTTTGAAAAGGCGGGAGCCGGGAACGCCCGCAAGCGGTGCAAGCCAGAGCCCCGCTTCCATATTGCATTTGTGTATTTCATCCGCAATACGCTTCATACCGGAGGGGAACTTCTTTTTATCCGTTATCAGCCAGTCGCCGATTGCCGCCTGATAGCCGTCGTCAATCTGAAAACAATCAAAATCGGTGTCAAGCTTTCTGATGCTTTCCAAATCACGCAAAACGACTTCCTCGGTTATGCCGCCGTAATAATTATACCATGTTGTATAGCCTGTCCGGCGCTTTTCGGTGCGGCATGTTACGCCCATTTCATCAAAATAACGGTCGAATGCTTCGTCATAGTCTCCGCTGATAACGGCAAGCGAAAGCAGACTCTTTTCTTCTTCGAAAACAACACCTTCAAGCTCTTTCTCAATGATAACGTTGCTGTTATTGACATCAAATGTCACACAGGTAAAGCCGCTTCTTTCATCAAGCGAACCGAAAACGGTTACGTTGTCGCCGTTTCTGACATATCCGTAAGACCAGCCGTAAAAAAGACCTTTCTTTCTCGGAAACTTATGAAACAGCGTATCACCCGATTTAGGCAGTCCGATGGCTTTAATCGGCGTTTTGGTGATGCAAAATTCAGTAAGCCTTGTAAGCTCATGCATACGATCATTGACGGAATATTCAAAGCTGTCTGTCCAGCTCTGATAGCCGTTAACGAAAATCCGGCTGTCCTTTACATAGTGATAAGGAAGCTTGAAACAAAGCTTTGAAAAGGTAACGGCGGTTTTGGGTGTTATTCTTGCGTACAAACAATCATCGTCCGTCTCAACGGAAATGTCAAAATGATCGTTCTGAAGCTTATCGGTGCAAAACTTCCGTCCTTGTGCGGTATAAGAGGCATAAAAGGATAAGTTGTGAAAATCCATAGTCTCCTCCTTAATCAAGCTTCACTGTAAAGGTGAATGCAAGCGGCTTTGTATACCCGAACTTTATCAGATGCTCCTTTGACGGAATCGGACCGCAGCTTCCCGAGCCGGTACCTCTTACAAAGCCGTCAACTGCCGCAAAGGTCGTATCGGTGTCGGGTAAATCCTCAATATGCTTCGCTTTTTTCAGCTGACCGAGCGTGAAGTGGTTGGCATTGAAGCTGAAGAATTTTCCGAGGGCGGAGAACCTGATCTTTCCGTTTCCGCCGCTGATTTCAGCATATCTGACGTCACCTCTGTTGCCTGAATCCTGGGGTTTGATGTATTTGTGCCCCATAGACGTAACATCGGTATCATAAACGCCGACGGGTGCATGCTCTTTAAAGTCTGAGAAGTTTTCAACAGGTCCTCTGCCGTAATAGCTGACCTTTTCAAATGATGACGGCAATTCCGCATGAACACCGAAGCGCGGAAGCTGTGCCGTAAAGGGACAAATCTTCCGAAGGCTTGCCGTGATCTGAATTTCACCGTTTTTCGCAAACAAATAATCAACGTCTGAATGGGCAAGCACAAAAATGCCCCTTGTCACAAAATCGAAGCTTGTGCGGATTTTTCTGACTCCGTCAGCTTTCACTGTTTTACACGAGCGTAAAACAGGCTCGGCTTCGGCAAGACCTAAGATCAGCCAGTAAATCATCATGTACTGATCGTTGTCGAGTCTGCCTCTGTAAATATGCGGAATAAAGCCGGTCATCTTATCCTGCGGCTTTTGATTCAGATATTCGGTGCCGTTCTTCGAAAGTGAAATCAGTCCGTTCTTTTTGCTGAAAACTGCCTTTCCGTTTTCGAATGATATAGTAATGCTGTCACTGCTTTCTGAATTTTCGGCAGAATCGGTTCTTTCGGCTTTGTCGGCGCTGCACTGTGAAACAATCACCTGTTCAACTGCAATTTCTTCGCCTGTGCCGATCTTTTCGTAGCGGAAATTGACAAAGATATCTTTACCGGTTTGAGCGAGCAGAGGAGACTTGATTTCAATGCTCTTTTCAGAAAGCGGCTCGATAACAGCGCTTACTTCGCCGCTTTCGGCAACAACGCCGTCAGCGATAATATCGTAAGTAATTCTGATATCCGAGGTGTCCGTAAACTGTCTCTTGTTTGCAAGACTGAAAACGTTTTTACCAATGTATTTTGCTCTTACCGGCCGGTAGCAGACCTTCATTTCGAGTGCGCCGCTTGACGGCTTACGGTCGGGGTAAAACAGTCCGTCCACGCAGAAGTTTCCGTCATGAATCGGTTCATTATGGTCGCCGCCGTAGGTCCACTTGTACTTCGCATTTTCATCGTAAACGCTGTGATCCGCCCATTCCCAGATACAGCCCCCCATGAACTGATCCGACGAATAAAACAGCTGCATATATTCTTCAAGTCCGCCCGGACCGTTGCCCATGGCGTGCGCGTATTCGCACTGGAAGAAGGGCTTACCCTTATACTTGCTTCCGGCGGTACCCTTGAGTATTTTTCTCATCAGATCCTGCGTACCGTACATTCTTGATACCACGTCATATGCCCAGCGTTTGCTGCGGATTGCGCCCTCGTAGTGAACGGGTATTTCGGGATTGACTTTTTTGAGAAAATCATAGCAGACGTCCTGACATTTATAGCCGCCCGATTCGTTGCCGAGACTCCACATGGTGACGCACGGGTGGTTTTTGTCGCGTTCGTACATTCTCTTGACCCTGTCAAGGTAATGCGAAGCCCATTTGACGTCGTTGCTCAGACGGTTCGGGTTGTAGGTGCTGTACGGCACGGCATAAAATCCGTGGGTTTCGATGTCGGCCTCGTCAACGGCGTAAAGACCGTAAAGGTCGCACATTGTCAAAAAGACGGGATCGGGAGGATAGTGCGAGGTTCTGACGGCGTTGCAGTTATATTCTTTCATCAGTTTGATGTCTTGCTCCAGATCGTCAAGGCTCATCGCATAACCCTTTGTCATGTGGGTGTCGTGATGATTGATGCCGAGCATCTTGATCGGCTTTCCGTTGAAAAGGAACACTTCACCGTTGATTCTGATATCTTTGAATCCGATGAAAGTCCGGATGGCTTCGATGGTTTCGCCGTTTTCTTTCAGCAGAATTTTTACTTCGTATACATCCGGTGTTTCCGCTGTCCACTCTTTTACGGTCAGCGATTTCACTGTTTCCTGTCCGCACTTGTCAAAAGACACATTGAACAGTCCGTCAGAAGAAACCTCGACTGCGGCATTTTTTGCGAAAACGCCGTCAAGCTTTACTGTCAGGTCATATGTACCGTCGGAATTTTTCTTGGGTCTTAAGAGAAAATCGTTCATATAACTTTCGCCCTGCAAGGTGATATAAGCGTCACGGAAAATACCGTTTTCGCGGAACATATCCTGACATTCGAGATAGGTTCCGTTGCTCCATTTATAAACAACCGCTAAAATCTCGTTTTCGCCCTCGGCAGTAAATTCCGTAATATCAAACTCCGCCGCATTGTGTGAGCCTTCGGAATAACCGACATACGCTCCGTTGACGTACAGAGCCAAAGCTCCGGCAACGCCCAAAAAGGTGATAACCTGACGGGCAGATTTCTTAAGGCTTACAGTTTTCCGGTAAATTCCCGTCGCTACGTCCTCGGGAATCTTCGGCGGCTTTTTCGGGAAAGGATAACGGGTATTGATGTAAGCGATCTGGTCATAGCCGGTCCTTTGCCATGTTGACGGGGTTACAACCTTATCAAAACTGACTTTTTCACTGTCAAACGGTTCGGGGACTTCGCTCAGTTTACCGTAGTACGCAAAATCCCATTCGCCGCTTAACATGATGACCCGGTCAGACTGATAGCGTTCGTTTTTCCAGTCCGAGCCTGCAAGTGCCGTTTCGTCCGGAAACGGGATAAAGTAGCTTCTTGCCGGAAGCTTGTTTTCCTCGATGACCGAGAAATCCGTGTGAAGAGTCCTTTTGATTTTGTACTTCATTTCATTTATCTCCTTAGAAAAATAGTTTCCGTTTCATTCTTTTACTTTTATCTTAAATGCAAACCGTGCGTTATCCTCGTACCAAAGCGGGAAATTCGTTCCCCAGACGTTGTTGCAGAGGACATATGAGATTCCGTCTTTTTGAAGGCTTTCGATTTTGTTGTCGTATTCAAGAATTTTGCCCTGACCGATTGAAATGAGCGGAGAGTGCAGATTGCAAAGTTCAAAAGTACCTCCTGCGTTTTTCATCATGCATTTTTCAACTGCGTGCAGATTTCTGCCGCCCATGGACACCGTGCTATTGTAATCAATTTCACTGCCGAGCTTGATTAAGGTAAACTCATCGGCGTTCGGGTACAGATGAAGAAAGAGGGATTCGGGAATACGGTTTGCGTCCTTTCCGAACCATGACAGGTCAAAGGAAAGACTGCTGCTGTCAAGCGTATAGATGACCTGCACCTTTCTCGGTGCGCCCAGCTTTTCCGAAAGAGATTTGTCACATTTGAGATTGACGAAGATTTTACTTTGTGCTTCTTCTTCAAGAATGCGGACATCGGCCGCTTGGTAATCATGGCGTCCGCCGGGGTACTTTCCGTCCAGGTGCTGTAACAGAGGCTTTCCGAAGTCCGGGTACGCCCAGCCGCCGTTTTGCTTCATATTCCGTGAATAATGCGTAAACCAAAAATCATAATCCGAGCTCGTATAGGCGCGGTATTCAAGAAGCGGACGGTTGTTTTGCCTGATGATATCTCCGCCTTTATAGGAAAGCTTTCCGACTCCGCCGTACTCGTTGAGCTCCAGTTCAAAATCAGAAAATTTTACAGGTCCGGTGTACTTTTTATAGGCCGATACATCGCAGGGGACTTCGGGACGAAGCCGGTTGAGAGAAGCTTTCGCTTGCGCTTTATGTACGTCTGAAAGACAGCTTAAGGCCTTTTCAATATACTCTCTTTGCTCTTTCCAGCTTTTCTCGATTATGCTGTACGCACGCTTCTTTCCGCCGCCTACCGCCCGGAAAATGAAGCCCTTCGGGAATCCTCTGAACGGGTGCCGCACGGTGACTTTATCCTTTTTTCTTGCCTTTTGAAAATCGGCTTTCAGGTAGTTTTCATAATCGGCAAAATACATTTTGGAATCCATGCCGCAGGTATGCTCGCCGATACATAACAAAGCGTCCGAAAAACCCTTGTATTCCTTGCTCATTTTTATCATGGAGCCGTCTTGGAGCCATTGTCCTTTTAGTTTCATCAGCTCCCGTAACGCCGCTGATTTATACGGATCCGACGCACTTCCGTGAATCCACGTATCACCGATTTCGTTTTCAATCACAGGGAGCTTGTCTCTGACTTCCCAGATCACTTCGGCAAAGTCGTCAAGCGTGCCCGCCGTGACCTCATAATCCGGATATTCGCTTTGTATCTTTTCAAGCTTTCCGGTAACCGCCTGAGGCGACGGTGCGCCTTTGTTGTCGAGCGTGTGGTCGAAATACAAAATTTCATCGACATAGTCGCATCGGAATGCGCCGCCGTAGTCCCCGGAATAGATGACGACGATTTCGCTGTCATCGCATTTCCATAAAAAACATTCGGGCACTTCGGGTAAGGCGGACGCACCGTTAACCCCGATATGAAGAAGCTTGATGCCGTGATTGGCTAAGATGGGTACAATTGCCTTGGTGTGACCGGGTACGTCGGTCATTTTGGCGGCAACGGTTTTTCTGCCTCTGATTTTGTCGATCTCATCTACGATCGTAAGTCCGAAATCAAAGGTGTCCTCGTCAAAAAGCTCCGAATGAGTGGTAAACGGCATGGCATGAGGAACAATGTTTCCGTCCCGGAGCGCTTGGATCAGCTCTTCCTTTTTCTCTTTGTCCGAACCGTTTAACGCCTCTTTGATAATCCAGGAGCCCGTCGTCCAGATAAAGCGCTTGCTGTCTTTTGCATTCACATTTTCGGCAAGCGACACGGCGGACGGGATATATTCTTCAATATACTTGCGGCGGATATTCTCCGCATAATCGGTAAATCCCAGATCCAGATGGGTTTTTGAAACAACATAGATTTTTTTCATTCTTCGCTTCCTTTCTCAGCAATTCCGTAAAGGATAAAATCAAGAATTTTTTCAAGGCTCTTTTCATGATTGGAAAAGACAGAGTCAAAACTGCTTTGCGCGGTTTTTTCGCCGACCAGATAACCGTTGAGAATATTCTGAAGAAGAGAATAATATTCCAGAACGTCCTGCTTTGAAACTCCTTTCCGAAGTTTGATGTTTTCAATAACACGTAAATAAACACTTTTATTGAATTCATCAAATCCGGCTTTGACTTGTTTGAGCTTTTCGGAAAAACCGGCATTATCCGTCAGTACTACCGCAAAAATCAGCCGGCTGTCATACGGGTGAGTCTCAAAAAAAGCGTATCTTTCTTTCATATATAATTGGAAATCGGTTCCGAATTCCTGCCGGCTCATATAGGAAACAAATTCGTTTACCGCCTGTTCCACACAGCGCAGATACAGTTCTTCCTTGCTTTCAAAGTTATGATAAATAAGGCCCTTTGAGATGTTATGCTTCTGGCATATCTGATTGACCGTTGCCCCGTCATAGCCGTACAAAGCAAATTCTTCCCTTGCGGCTTTGAGAATTCGTTCTTTCGTCATTTCCGTTTTTAAGTCTTTTTTCATATCTTCACCCCCTTTCATTATTGACAACACGGTCAACAATCAGTATAATGATTTATTGACCGCACAGTCAATAACAGTATATTATGAATTTCGGACAGTGTCAAGTACCTGTTTCGCAATCGAAGTCAACGGGGGTATGAAAGGACAATGAAAATCAACTTAAAGGACAAAACAACAAAGGAAATTCTTGCGTTTTCGCTGATGCCGTTCGGCATGAGTATGCTGTATACGTTAATCGGAACGGCTCTGAATATGTATTTTACCGATGTTTTGGGACTGTCGCTTGCCATGACAAGTATCGTTCTTTCGGCAACAAAGATCTGGGACGCAATCAATGACCCTCTGATGGGAATGATCGTTGATAAAACGCATACCAAGCTCGGCAAATGCCGGCCGTACATCTTCTGGATGAGCGGTCCGGTTATTATTGTAACGGCCCTTTTGTTTGCACCCGTCAACTTCGGTCAGAAGGGCAATTTTATTTATGCTATCATCGCTTATCTTCTTTATTACACGGTTTATACCGCTCTTGATATTCCGTATCAGGGTCTGACTCCTCTCGTTTTCCCCGAGGACAAAAAACGCGTCAAGGCCGTTTCGTTCAGCAATATCCTCGGATCTCTCGGCTCCGTTCTTCCGTCGATTCTGTTTTTCACCGTTGCGGGCTTCTGGGGCAGAGATAACCAGAAAATGGGTTATTTCGGTTCGGCAATCATCTTCGCCGCTCTTGCCGGTATCCCGATGTTCCTTTCCGGCTTCGGCATCAAGGAAAAGGTTTATATTCCGCCGAAAAAGGACAAATACATAGACGGCTTGAAGGTGGTTTTCAAGGACAGAAAGTTCGTCTGTCTTGTCATTGCCGCTTTCTTCTCATCACTGATGAATATCGGCGCGATGTTCCTGCCGTATTTTGCCAAGTGGAACTGCGCAGGCGTTATTCCGATTGACAGTCTGTGCGCATGGCTCAAAAATACCTTCGGTCTTTCCGTTCAGCTGACAAGTGAAGGTCTTTTAACGCCTCTTCTTCAGGTCGGAAGCGGCCTTTCGTATATGCTTTCCATGGCGCTCGTTCCCGTTTTCCTTAAGAAGATGGACAAGAAAACGCTTTGGATCGGCGTTTCGCTTGCCGGAATTGTCGCCGATGTTCTTTGCTTCATCATCGGTATATGGGTCGTTCCTTACAACACGGTTGCCGGTGCGATTGTCTATACCATTTTAAGATTCTTTACGAATTTCCCCGTCGGTGTGATTACGGTTCTTCTGATTGCGATGTTCTCCGACGTTGTTGACGACCTTGAAATGAAAACAGGCAAGCGTCTTGAGGGAACGGTCTTCTCATTCAGAAGCCTTGTCGGTAAAATCTCTTATGCGATCTTCAATGTGATCATGCTCAATATCGTAGATAAATTCGGCTACAATGCCGATCTTATGGCGAAGCTTACCGACAACCTTGCAAAGCCTCTGATTCAAAGCACGACACAGGCGACTGTCATCGGCGGCGTCGATTATACCAAGCTTCTGAACGTGATCTTCTTTATGCTCACCGCATTGGGTGCAGTCGGCCTGCTTCTTCAGACGATTCCGATGTTCTTCTATCAGTTCGACGAGAAGGCGCAGGAGGAAAAGCTCAAAGTTTTCAGAGCGGAAAAGGAAGAAAGAGAAAAGGCTTTGCTCAATGAAGCGGCGGCAAAGGCGCAAGCTGAGTAAAACAAAACAAAGGAACGGACAGCATCCAGACTGCCCCAAATTGTACGGACAGCACAAAAAAGCACCCCTATGGTATAAATATTAAGATTGACCAGCGAACTGATTCCGATACTCCATCGGAGTCAGTTTCGTTTTTATCTGAATTCTTTCATTGTTGTAGAAGTGGATATATTGCTTTCTATTATATCTTTTTGTGAAATCATGTGTTTGTTCTGCATTAAGTCCAAACCTGTCTCCTATTTCTTTTCTTGTATATCCTTGTGCTTTTCGCTTCAATATATCTTTCTCATTCATCTTGATATATCTGTAACTTTTAGGCATAAATTTCCCTCCTATGGTTTTTTCTCATTATGCCATAGGAGGGATTAATTTTCATTGTTCGTTTTTACTGGACCTGTGCACATCGAATGGACGGTTACCGCTCTTGTTTACTTTCTGATCAGTCCTCAAGCATTTCGTTCAGTGCCAATGCTTCCTCGTTTGCGTCAACCGTTTCGCCGAAGCTCTGTTCGGTCTTTTTGTCGATGTTATAAATGAACTTCATGCAAAGGAACGTGATGAATGAGCCGACCACAAGAATAATCATATAAAGACTCTTGATCTTCGGTCCGAAGCCTTCCGGCTGGACAGCGTTTTCGCCCTCAACAAAGCCGATTGCCGAAAGTCCCAGCGAAACCGTCGCCTGACCGATGCCCTGCGAAAGCTTGCGGAAGAACGAGTACAGCGCGTAAAGCGAGCCCTCCTCGGCCTTTCCGGTCTTGCGGTAGCTCATTTCGATGCAGTCGGCAACAATCGCCCAGACCGCAATCTGGAACACGCAGTTTCCGCTGTTAAGAAGCATCAAAGCAAGAACATACAGGATCATGCCTGTCATGTTCGCCTGCATCGGCACGAAAAGGAAAACAAGTCCGCCGATTGAGCTGATGAGCGTTGAAACGGCAACAAGGTTTTTCTTGCCGAAGCGGGAAGCAAGCTTGCCCATGAAAATCATAACGAAAACCATCGGCACATAGCTTCCGACCATAGCAAGCGGGATTTTCTTGGCGTCGTTGAAAAAGTACTGGAATACCATGTTGTTAAGCGACATGGTGGAGTTGAAAAGGGCAACCGAAGCGACGGTTGCAAGCGTACAGCCAACCATGGCACGGTTGGTAAAGAAAGCCTTGAACGCACCGAAAAACGTTTTGATTCCCGTTGTCTTTTCAC
>JBJFHV010000140.1:0-14608 GCA_051894015.1 Acutalibacteraceae bacterium
TGGATCGGTCATGGTTATCAAGACGCAGTGTTACCTGCGCAAAGCCGTATGCCTTGCGCACCTTTGTTCCGTCGAATATGACGTCCTCCATTTTGCTTCCGCGAAGAGACTTTGTCGACTGCTCACCGAGAACCCAACGGACAGCATCGGAGATATTACTCTTTCCGCTTCCGTTCGGCCCGACAACGGCGGTGATGCCTTTGCCGAAGCTCAGTGTTGTTTTTTCGGGGAAGGACTTGAAGCCCTGCATTTCAAGTGCTTTTAAAATCATCTCGTATTTCCTTGCAGTTTAATCTGATATTGTTGTAGGCTTTCGTCCGCTTTAATCCGGACAATCAAGCCGTTCTTTTCAAGTTCCGTTATGTTGCATCGTTTTTGTCCGACAAGATCGGAAATATATTTTGGTGACACCGAAACCGTTATTTCGCCCTTTTCGATTCCTTGCTTTTCAAGCTCGCTTTTTATGGCATTGAGATACAGTCTGCTGTTAACGAGCTGTCGAAAAGCCGGGTGATAGGCACCGGCGACATAGCCTTCTTCAACATTACCGCCCGAATGAAGCCCGAGCCTTATAACAGGAATACCGCTTTCGTTAAAAAGCCTTAACAGCTTACTGCAAAGCGAAACCGCTTCATGAAGCGTCTGCGGTCTGTATTCGCCGGCTTCATACAGTTCACAAAGCCGTGTTCCTTTGAGCACAACGGTCGGGTAAATTCTTGCTGTGTCGGGTCCGAGCGCGATCAGCTTCTTTGCCGTTTCAATTGCCGTTTCGTCATCATCTGCGTAAAGCCCCGTCATCATCTGTACACCCAGTTCAAAACCGAACGCTTTGATAAGATGAGCGGCATTTTCAATGTCTTTGGAAGTGTGCCCCCTGTCGTTAAGGGAAAGTACACGGTCGGACATACTCTGACAGCCGATTTCAATCGCCGTAACGCCGTAAGAGCGAAGCAAAGACAATATTTCTTCGTCAATACAATCGGGACGGGTCGAAATGCGTATGCCTTTAAAGCTTTTGCTTTCGATATACGGTTTTGCCGCTTCAAGCAAAGAAAGCATATACTCTCTTTCAATCGCCGTAAAGCTTCCGCCGAAAAAAGCAATTTCTCCGCCGTGGCAATCGTATTGACTCTGAAGCGCGGTTTCGGCGGCTTTTTTCACATCGTCCGCAGTCGGCTTTTCGGTTTTTCCGGATATCGTTTTCTGGTTACAGAAGCTGCAGCGGTGCACACAGCCTTCATCGGGCACAAACAAAGCAACATTGACGTGCTTCATAAGGTTACGCCCATCAGTTCAAGCGCTTTTTTCGCCGCCGCCTGTTCAGCCGCCTTTTTGCTGATGCCGATTCCGCTGCCGATCACGTTGCTGTTCAGATGTACTTCCGCTTCAAAGCGTTTATCGTGGTCGGGACCGCTTTCGCCGACAAGAACATAGGTCAGATGCTCATCAGGATTTTTTTGGATAATCTCCTGAAGAGCAGTCTTGTAGTCGTTGAAAGTAGGCTGTGTGTTTGCCGCTTTTTTGATAAAGCGAAGAACAAACTTTTCGGCTTCTTTGATTCCGCCGTCGAGATAAATGGCGGCGATAACGGCTTCAAAAGCATCGGCAAGGATCGAAGGACGGTTTCTTCCTCCGGTATGCTCCTCACCTTTTCCGAGCAGTATGTATTTGCCAAGATCGATTTCCTTTGCAAAGCCGAAAAGCGATTTTTCGCAAACGCATGCTGCTCTTCTTTTAGTCATTTCTCCCTCGGGCAGATGGCCGAGATTGTGATAAAAATAATCCGCCGTGATAACTCCTAAAACCGAGTCGCCAAGGAATTCAAGTCTTTCGTTGCAGTCACGGGAGAGCTGTTTTTCATTCGCATAAGACGAATGAGTCAACGCAGTCTCGAGATACGAAATGTTCTTGAATTTGTACTCGAGATTTTTTTCAAATTGTTCAAACATTTTTCTGAATATGCGCCGATGCCCTAAAGAGCACGGCTGTCATAATGCTCCTTTCTATTTTATTTTTCATTATTTAAAATACTTTCAAGTTCAGCGATTGATCTTTCGGAAAGAGCCGCATACCGAAGCTTTTTATCTCTGATTTTCGGCTCAATCGGCGGCAAAACGCCGAAATTCGCACCCATCGGTTGAAAATTTTTGACCGATTCGTCGCTGATATAGTGAGAAAGCGCACCGATCATCGTCGTTTCCGGCAAAATCAATTCCGGCCAGTCATTAAGATATCTGACCATATTGATGCCCGCCATGATGCCCGACGAGGCCGACTCCATATAACCTTCGACGCCCGTTATCTGACCGGCGAAGAACAAACCCTTACGGTTCTTGAAGCCGAATGTCGGCGCAAGCAGTCTCGGTGAATCAAGGAAAGTGTTGCGGTGCATAACGCCGTACCGGACAAATTCGGCATTTTTCAAGGCGGGAATCATGGAAAAAACCCGCTTTTGCTCGCCGAACTTCAGGTTCGTCTGAAATCCGACAAGGTTATACATCGTGCCGTTTTTATTTTCCTTGCGAAGCTGTAAAACAGCCCACGGTCTGTGTCCCGTATTCGGGTCACGAAGACCGACAGGCTTCAGAGGACCGAAACGGATCGTGTCCTTGCCTCTTTTTGCCATTACTTCAATCGGCATACAGCCTTCGTAGACATCTTTTCTTCTGTCAAAAGAATGAATTTCGGCACTTTCGGCATTGACAAGAGCCTCATGAAAAGTTTCATATTCTTCTTTATTCATCGGACAGTTGATATAGTCATCGTCACCGCCACGGTCATAACGTGACGCGCAAAAAGCGCTTTGCATATTGATACTTTCCGCTGTCACAATCGGAGCGGCCGCATCATAAAACGAAAGTCCGCTTCCGCAAAGATCTTTTATACTTTCGCTAAGTTTTTCAGAAGCAAGAGGTCCCGCGGCAACGATCACATTGCCGTCCGGGATTTCAGTCACCTCTTCATGAATGACGCGGATAAGCGGATGCGACTTGATTTTTTCGGTAACAAGGGCGGAAAATTCGTCCCTGTCCACCGCAAGCGCACCGCCTGCCGGAACGGCGCATTTTCCGGCGCATTCCATACAGACGGAACCCAGAAGCCGCATTTCCGCTTTCAGAAGTCCCGCCGCAGATTCAAGTCTTGAAGCTTTCAGCGAGTTTGAGCAGACAAGCTCGGCAAAATTCGGATTATGGTGCGCCGGGCTGAACTTTTTCGGCTTCATTTCATAAAGAACGGTCTCTATACCGGCATTTGCACACTGCCACGCCGCTTCAACACCGGCAAGACCGGCGCCGATTACAATCACCTTATTATTCATAGCTTTATTCTTTTTCTTTCTTGGCCTTCGCTTTATAACCGCAGTTTTCGTCAAGACAGGTCAGCATATTGCCTTTGGCCTTGAACAGCGATTTTCCGCAGTTGGGGCACTTTTCTTCGGTCGGCTTATCCCATGTCATGAAATCACATTCGGGCCACTTTTCACAACCGAAGAACGTATAGCCGCGCTTCGATTTTCTTGAAATAACTTTTCCACCGCACTTCGGACAAACTGCGCCGGTTTCAACCACATACGGCTTCGTATTCTTACAGTCGGGATAGCCCGGACAAGCAAGGAACTTACCGAACCGACCGGTTTTGACAACCATCATCCGGCCGCACTTTTCGCAGGGGATATCTGTCTGATCCTCTTTCAGCTGAATCTTCACGCCTTGCATTTCTTCCTTCGCTTTTTGAAGCGTCTGTTCAAAATCACCGTAGAAAGAATGAAGAAGCTTGATATAATCCTCCTCGCCGTCGCCGACCTTATCAAGACCGGTTTCCATCTGTGCGGTAAACTTCGTGTTGACAATCTTCGGGAACCGCTCTTTCAAAAGCTTGACAATCGCTTCGCCAAGCTCCGTGGGTATCAGCTGTTTTGACTTTCTTGTAACATATTCACGCTTGACGATCGTGGAAATGATGGTGGCATAAGTACTCGGTCTTCCGACTCCGTTTTCTTCAAGCATTTTGATGAGCGATTCTTCGGTATATCTTGCCGGCGGCTGGGTAAAATGCTGATTTTTCGAAAGCTCTTTGGCTTTGAGTGCCGCATTTTCCGCAATCCCGTCGGGAAGCTTGCTCTTTTCTTCGTCGTCACTGCTGTAAAGAACGGTAAAACCGTCAAATTTTACGGAATAGCCGCTTGCCGTAAACAAGCAATAGCCGCCGTCTTTTTCATTTTCTCCGACGCCTTTGATTTCAAGCTTCACGGTGTTCTGAACACATTGAGCCATTAAGCTTGCCAGAAAGCGCCGCCAGATAAGCGAGTACAGCTTATATTGCTCGGCGCTCAGGCTCGACTTGATGCTGTCGGGAGTCAGTTCAACGGAGGACGGCCGGATCGCTTCATGTCCGTCCTGCGCGTTGCTTCTTGATTTGAAATACCGCGGCTTATCCGGCATATATTTATCGCCGTAAATCCGCCTTACATACGAATCCGCCGCCGCTCTTGCTTCCTCGGATATTCTCAGCGAGTCCGTTCTCATGTAGGTAATAAGACCGACGGAGCCCATTCCGGCGATCTCAACGCCTTCGTACAGCTCCTGTGCGATCTTCATGGTTCTTTCGGCTCTGAAACCGAGCTTTTTCGCCGCCTCCTGCTGAAGCGTCGAAGTGATAAACGGAGGAGCCGGGTTTTTCTTTCTTGTTCCTTTTTTCAAAGAGCTTACGGTATAAACGGCATTCTCGAGCCTTGAGAGAATTTCATCGGTTTCTGTTTCGTTTTTCAGCTCACGCTTACCCGTTTCGTCGCCGTAAAACGAAGCGTTGATAATCCGCTTATTCGAGCCGAAGAATTTACCGTCAATCGTCCAGTATTCTTCGGGGACAAACGCTCTGATCTCGTCTTCACGGTCCACAATCATTCTGACGGCAACGCTCTGAACGCGACCGGCGGAAAGTCCTCTGCGTATCTTTTGAGACACAAACGGGCTTAATTTATAACCGACAAGACGATCAAGAATACGTCTCGCCTGCTGGGCGTTGACAAGATCCATATCCACCTTACGGGGCGCAGCCATACCGTTTTTGACGCCCGTTTTCGTGATTTCGTTAAACGTTACACGGTTCTCCTCGTTCAAATCAAGACCGAGAAGGGTTGCAAGATGCCATGAAATCGCCTCTCCCTCACGGTCGGGGTCGGTTGCAAGATAAACTTTATCGCTTGCGGCGACTTCTTTTTCAAGCTGTTTAACAAGGTCTTCCTTACCTTTTACGATGTAGTATTTCGGTTCAAAATCTTTCTTGACATCAACACTCAGTCTTGTCGGAGAAAGATCCCGTACATGACCTTTTGAAGCGACGATATGATAGCCGCTTCCGAGATAGTTTTTGAGAGTCTTGGCCTTTGACGGTGACTCAACAATAATCAGATCAGACATATATTCACCTTTTCAAATTAATTTATTTTATCTGTCAGCACAGAGCGTATCGGTTGCCGCCCAGAGATACGGCGGCTTTCTCCATTTCAAGCTCGGTAAGAGCAATCAGAACATCACGGACATCAAGTCCGCTGTCTCTTGTCAGTTCGTCGATCTCGCTTCTTCCGTCTGACAGCAGATTATACATGATTTTGGCGTTTTCACTGACACCGTCGGGCGGCGTCGGAGAAAAACATTTTTTTGTTTCGGGATTTTCGGGAATTTCGTCATTTTCTTTAACCGTATCAACCCGTTTCGAAGACGAACGCTTCGGTTTATTTTCATCTGTATTATGATCTTCCGGTTTCGATTTAAAACTGTGAATGCCGTAAAACGGCTCACTTCCGGCTCTTTCCTCAATCTCATTGACTGCCTTATCGGCAAGTGCATAATAGGACAAAATATCGTTTGCGGAAAAAATCGCTTTTGCGCCTTCACGAATCAGCTTGTTTGAACCGCTGAACGAAACGCTTGAAATATCGCCGGGCACAACAAACAGATCACGGTTTTGCTTTTTTGCGTGCCTTGCCGTGTTCAAAGTACCGCTTTTTTCGCCTGCTTCAATGATGGCAACGCCTCTTGAAATGCCGGAGATAATTCGGTTTCTCATCGGAAAATTTGTCAAAGATGCAGAGGAACCGGGAACATATTCGCTGATAACGGCTCCGCTTTCGCTCACCGCCTGCCGTAACGCTTCGTTTTCTTTCAGATAATCATAACCGATTCCGCACCCGAGCACCATGACGGTCTTTCCGCCGCCCTCGACGGCGGCCGTATGCGCAATACTGTCCACACCGAAGGCACCGCCGCTGAGCACACAGACACCGGCTTTGACAAGACCATTCGCAATACTTCTTGCCGCTTCCCGTCCGTATCCGGAGGGCTTTCTTGTTCCGACAACGGCAACACAGCTTGAACGATTGACAAACGACAGATCACCTTTGACGAACAGTACCGCAGGAAAATTTTCGATTCTTTTCAGCAGTTGCGGGTACTCCTCATCCTGAGGCGTTACGATAGATATGTTTTCTCTTTCACAAAGCGCAACGGTTTTTTCGCAGGAATAAAGCGAAGTGGACCGCAGGCTGTTAATACGGGACGAATCGACATCAAAAAGGCTTGTGCCGAACAGTCCGCTTTTCCGCCATGCGTTTTCGCCGGCTTCATAAACACCGCGGGCGGATCCGAAATAACGGATTAAGTATCCCAGATTCGCACCGTAACCGAGGCTTTTTTGAAGCCACAGCCAATAGTAAGCGTCTTTCATTGATTCTGATTCCGGTTGCGGCATATTCAAAATGTCGCAACCGTCCTTTCGTTTTTTTGACTGACGGAAAAAGAAGCATCTGACAACCCTTCAGCGCATCATTTCCCACATGACAAGCGCCGCCGCCATAGACGCATTCAGGGATTCGGCCCGGCCTTTCATCGGGATCGTCACAAGGTCACACAAATCGAAAATCTCCCGGCTTACGCCGTTGCCTTCGTTTCCGATAACGGCAAGCACACCGCCGGACATATCAATTTCCGTTACTGATTTGGCACGGCTGTCAGGAGTTGTCGCAAGTACCGTCATGGAACAATCTTTCAGCTTCAGTAAAAGAGATGACAAATTGTCGGTTTTTATGATCTTCAGCCGCAAGAGACTGCCCATAGCCGAACGCTGTGCCTTGGGATTAAAAACATCACAACAGCCGCAAAGAACGGCACCGTCAATTCCGAGCGCCTCCGCCGTCCGGCAAATGGCTCCGAGATTCGACGGATCCTGAATGTTTTCCAATGCGATATATTTGCCGTTCGTGTCAATTTCACTTTCATCGGCAAACGGCGGAAATCCGCATATCAAAAATACACCCTGGCTCGTTTTGGTGTCCGAAAGCTTATTGGCACAGGCCTCCGAAATCTGATAAGCGGTTTCGGCTTTTTCGGCAATCCGTTCGATATCATGGGTATATTTTTCATAAGCATCTTCGGTGAAAAAGAGAGTGAAGATATCCGCCGCACTTTCGGCCGCATCACGGCAAAGCCTCAGCCCTTCAAGAAAAAACGCTGTGCATTCGCGGCGATATTTTGCATTGGTACTGAGCTTGACGGCATGTTTGATTTTTTCATTATTGACACTGTCGATCGTCAAAAATCTCATTGTCAAATTCTCTCTTTCCCCAATATTTTTCTGTACAGTCTTAAAACAAACTTAAAAACCGCAGAAAATACGGCTTTATCAAAATGACAAATACGTCCGAGAGGAAAATCCCGGACGCATTCTATTCAATTAAAGAGCAGCGTTTGCTTTTTCAACAAGAGCAGTGAAAGCTGCGGGATCGGCAATTGCGATTTCGGAAAGCATCTTTCTGTTAAGAGTGATGCCGGCTTTCTTCAGACCGTTGATAAAGGTCGAATAATTGGTTCCGTTTGCCTTGCATGCGGCGGAAATTCTTGTGATCCAAAGACGACGGAAATCACGCTTCTTTTGTTTTCTTCCGATGTATGCGTAGTTGCCGGACTTCATAACAGCCTGCTTTGCTGTTTTGAAGAGACTGTGCTTGGAGCCGTAGTAGCCCTTCGCGAGTTTTAATACTTTATTTCTTCTCTTACGAGTCATCATTGCGCCTTTTATACGAGCCATGATTCAGTACCTCCGTTAAATCGATAATATTTTCGTTGTCAGTAGCTTCAGCGTCCGATTATTTATAGGGAACAAGACGCTTGATTTGCTTAACGTTTGTGGTGTCGGCAACCTCAACCTTACGAAGATTTCTCTTACGCTTGGTGTTCTTCTTGGTAAGGATGTGAGACTTATAAGCATGGCCGCGCATGGGCTTTCCGTTTTTGGAGAGCTTGAAACGTTTTTTTGCTCCGCTGTGTGTTTTAATTTTAGGCATTGTTATTCCTCCTGTTATTACTTTTTCGTCTTAGGTGCCAAGAACATGAGCATAGATCTGCCCTCGAGCTTTGCAGGCTTTTCAACTGAGCTGAATTCCTGACAGGCTTCAGAGAATTTGGACATGGTAACAAGTCCGTTCTCGGGATGAGCCATCTGACGCCCGCGGAAACGAATGGAAACCTTTACTTTGTTGCCGCTTTCGAGAAAACGCTTTGCGTGGTTGACCTTTGTTTCAAAATCGTGCGTGTCAATGTTCAGGGAGAGTCGGATCTCCTTGATTTCGACGGTATGCTGATTTTTCTTCGCTTCCTTTTCACGCTTTGCCATTTCGAAGCGATACTTGCCGTAGTCCATAATTTTGCATACGGGCGGTTTGGCCTGAGGAGCGATTTTTACAAGGTCAAGGTTTCTTTCCTCGGCAATCTTCAAAGCCTCCTGCGCTGACATAATACCGAGAACCTCACCGTCACCGGTGACCACTCTCAGTTCCTTGTCGCGGATTTCTTCGTTGATTTGCATTTCTTTGATAGCGATGTTCATACACCTCCGATAAAAATTAGCTGCGCATGTTGCGCCGGGCTTAGAAAATCAAAGCGTGAACAGAATAACCCCGTTCACGCATCAATACACTAAAAGTAAGCTATTGACCAAGCCTGAATCTTGTCCGGCAGGTGAGAACGGAACTGTCCTTCTTTGTTGTCCGATATATTTTATCACCTGTAAACGAAAATGTCAATAGTTTTTTAAAATTTAATAGGCAACTCCGATTGAATCAAGATATTCCTCAAGACACAAACCGCTGTCCTTGATTTTCTTTGCATATTCAACGCCTACATAACGCCAGTGCCACGGCTCGGGGACAATACCTGTAATCGGCTGCTTCTCCTTTGTATAACGAAGAATAAAGCCGTACTCATGAGCGTGCTGCTGAAGCCAGGCATATTCCTTACTGTAGGCAAATGAGTCATAGACATTACAAACGTCCATCGCAAGACCGAGGTTATGCTCACTTGTTCCCGGAGGAAGAATGACGGTTGCGGCTTTTGCGGCGGCAGCCTCACGGCTGAGACCATACTGGGACATATATTTATTGGTAAGATTGTTATAGTTGTTCTTTTGTCTTTCGTAGGTTCTGTATGCCGAATAAGGAGTCAGCGTGATGCCGTCCTTTTTGGCCGCATAATACATATCCTCATAATGCGGAGCCACACGGTAATCAAGATACTTTCCGCAGCCGAGGATTTCTTTGAGCTGAGGCACATATCCCTCGGGAATTTCACGGCTTGCATTGACAACAATCAGGTTCCACTGAACCTTATTCGGGTCAACAACAATTCTTCCGGCGGAAGAATTAGAAACAGCTTTTTCCGTGGTTGCCTCAACAGTTGTCGGCAATGCAGTAGCGGTTGTGGTCTGTGTTTCACTGTGGCTGTATGAGACAAGCGGTATTGTGGTTTCCTCTGTCGTTTCGGGAGCTGTTGTTACAGTAGGCTGAGTCTGTGAAGTCGCAGTCTCTTGCGTTGTTTGCTCGGTCGTCTTCTCCTCAGTCGTCTTTTTCACTTTATTTTTTGTCGTATTTTTCTGTTCATTCTTATCCCCAGCCGTTGACTGAGCCAGTGTAGCCGGAGAAATAGGAACGATTCCCGAATTTCCAGTACCGGCAGCAACAGATACGATAACGGACACAAGAATAGCGGCAAGACACAGTACACATACGACAAGCACGGTCTTGACACCCTTGTTATTGTTTTTCATCACATCACATCCAAAAAATTAATTCAATAACTATTATAGCTTTCGGAAAAGAAAAGTCAATAACAGAATTGTCATTTTATAAAAATAATACAGACCGCGCAAATAATGCAGCGGCCTGTTTATGTACTTATTTACCGTCAAACTCGGTTTCAAAGCCTTCGATGTCGTCATAAGATTCACGAAGGCCGGCTTCATCATAAAGGAAGAGAGCCTGAAGACAAATATCAAGTCCTTTTTCGATTGTCTTCGGTATCATATTGTCGGCAGTATCTTCTCTTGTGTGATAATACTTCGGCGGGCCGGGGTTCATAGCGGCAAGAGTTGCGGCAGGAACACCAAGCTTGGTAACTGCAGCGGCATCAGAAGCTCCGAGATAAACCGATGAATAAGGAAGATCAATTCCGGTCAGTCTTGCAGCCTTTTTCATAAGAGCACAGACTCTCGGATCGGTCTTGACCGTACCGGTCATGTCACGGCTGTAAATCGCCATATCTTCATAGTCTCTCAAGGTATCCATTCCGAAGAAAACGGTCGGGATTTCTTTAAGCTCGTCAATGTGCGCCTTGGTATACGCTCTTGAACCTCTGAGTCCGGATTCTTCACAACCGGCGGTCATAGCGACAACTTCCGTATTTTCAAAAGTAATATTGTTATCTTCAAGATACTTCAAAACAGCGATCGAAGTCACAGCGCCGGTAAGATTATCGTTTGCTCCTTCAACGGGAAGCTTGAAGTTAACAAAGAACATAACCAGCACAAAGCCCGGAGCAAACGCAAGCTGAATATACTTGAGAACTTCAAGAAAACCGTCAACCTCAGCGCCGACGGGGCCTTTGGCAATCGTTGTGATCAATGAAACAATGAAAACAAAGAACATTCCGACAACGCCGTAAATGCCGACCGTGAAAAGAAGACCTTTTCCGCCGAGATGGGTGTATGTCCACTCATAAGAGGAATCAACGTGTCCGCTGAAAATAATGCGTTGTTTTACTTCGCCTGTCGGCGTCCTTTTTCCGACAACATTACAGGACTTTCTTTTCGGGAAAAGAGGATCCAAAAATTCCCAATACATCAGGAATTCGCAGAACATACAAACAAGAGCGATTGCAATCAGGACAACCGACACAACCGGCATCTTCAGGAACGAAAACACAAGAGCCAAAAGCGCAAGGATACCGTCAATGACGATCCATGACATGAACGCAAGCGGATGCACATCAAAATCCTCAATTTTCACATCATCCGCACAGGTTTTCATTTCTTCGGCGAAATGCTCCTGAGCCTTTCTTTCCGCGTCATAGGCAGACGCACGAGGCCCGTATGTTTTGCAGACCTTCTTGATTTCCCTGACTGTATAATTGGTATACATTCTAAGGGAAGACGGATAGTTTTTAACACTTTCGTTAGCTTTCATCAGCTTACCCCTTTCTATTGTCGCTTTTCACAAAAAGCGAGCTTTTAGCTTGTTCATTTTATCACGTTAAACACTTGAAGTCGAGTGATTTTGAAAAAGTTAAAAGTTTGTTAAAATTTCATTGCGCAGTTGTGCTGAAAATTCTGCAAACAAAATCAGAACAGAATACCGCTGTTATTCGGTATAGTCAACACTTGCTCTGTCCTCCCGGACAAGGGAAACATAAGATGAAATGGCTTTATGCTCCGGATGAACCCGATATCGCTCAACGTCGTTGAGAGAATCGAAAGTGCTGATCAAAACGGCATCATACATCCCCTCCTTCGGATTTTCGTTGAGTCGAACTTCCATTGAACGGATAAAATCAATTTTTTCAGGAAGTTTTTCAAGCATTGACTTGACAAGACTGAGATTTTCTTCTTTTGTTCTTCCCTGTGCAAACTCTTTGAATTTCCACATGACAATGTGCTTTACCATTTTTGTATTCTCCTTTATATTTAATAGTCAATCACTCTCATTCTTTCAATAAGCGTATCGCTTCTGACGGCGGAAGCATTATTGATGAATAGAACATCATTGATTTTATTTTGCTTTGCAAATTCAATGATTCCTTTTTTGTAATATCTGTAATCAATCACATAAACCTTCTTATATTTGCCGACAAGAAACGGTATCATCGCATTCCCGAAGCTTTCTTTGATGACCAGACAGGTTTTTCCCTTATCCTTTGAAAGATTTTCGATTTCCGTGAACGGATTATCACTGCCGGCAAAGGAATTATACTTTTCTGAAATCGGATAATTGCTTACATCGTGAACAAGGTCCCAGTTAAAGCTCTTGCCCTGAGAATTGGTAAAGACGAGATTCGATTTATACGGCGGAAGATACGCAATCAGCTCGTCGGGATTCTTTTTCATGGCCGAGTTATTGGTGTCTCCGTAAAACGAACCGAGAAAATCACCGTAACTGACTTTTTTATACTTGTCAAGGCTCATCGGCTGATAGCCCGCCGTCTCACAGAATTTTACATAGGCGTAATAGGCGCCGAGCGCCGTCCAGTGATGGTCGGTTCTGAAATACACATACTCATCGCGGTGCATACGAAGCTGCGTATAAAGATCAACGGTCTTTGCACCGGTATTGAGAGAATCATAAATATATTTCGCTACCTCGGACTGATCACAGGAATTGATCCCTTTTCTCACATTGTCTGACATGGTTATATCCATGCTTGTGGGAACTACCATACAATAAACGGTTGAAATGCCTTTGAGTTGTTTTGCGGTTTTATTGATAATTCCGACGTATTTATCGGCAACGTCCTGATGGAAGGAGCAGTATTCATAGCCGCTGTCACCGATTACCAACACGCCTCCGAGCGTCTGGGTCACATCGTTGATCTGATCGGGGACGGTCGGCTCGGTCTGCTTTTCAGTCGTTTCGGAGGTTTCCGCATTCTCGGTCTTTTCCGTCTCTTTTTCGGAAGTTGCTTCGGGGACGGTCTGTACCGCCATATCGTTTAACCCATAAATCCGGTCGCCTACACCGCGAAGCTCAGAAAGCTTGCTGTTTGCGGTAATCAGCCCTTCCCGGAACGGAAAGGTATCGGCAAACCAGGTATCGATATCTTTAAAATAGCTGCCGCTTACAAGAGTGGTAAAAGAAAACTTCGGGAATTTCGCCAGCTCTCGCTTTTCTACCTCGGAATAAGTCGGACGAAGCGGTATGATAAGAGAAAACAGCATACCAAGCGTCAGACACAGAAAAAACAGACCGGGAAGCAACGGTTTTGAAAGCTTTATGTATTTTTTTACCCGGACAATAAAACTCTTCGGATATTTTTTCTTCTTCATTTCAAAGTCACTCCCCTTTCATCAGAACTGGAAATACAGGAACGGATTATAGCTGTCCCCGACAAGAGACATTGTCGAAAGGATCAACAGGGCTACCGGAACAACAATTTTTCTTGTGACGTTGAATATGGCAGCATACGGATTGGTTCTTGAAACGGAATTGAGAAGCTTTCCGACATATTTCATAAGCGGAGTTGCCGCAATCACGGCCACGATCAGGAAGAAAATGTTATTCTTGATCAGCGCCGAGATTTCGAAGCTTGTAAAGCCGTTCGCATTCAGCCCGAACATTCCCTTGAGCACCGTTCCGACAAAGCTCAAATTCCGGAAGCGGAAAAGAATCCAACCGAAATATACGATTACAAGAAGATAAATACTTGAAACGGCAGGCGGCGCTTTTTTCAGCTTTTCGCCCAGGAAAAGACGTTCGAGGACAAGGAATACAAAGAAATAAAGCCCCCACAAAACAAAGTTCCAGCTTGCTCCGTGCCAGAGACCGGTCAGTGCCCAGACAACGAACATATTCAAAATGGTTCTTGCCATTCCTTTCCGGTTTCCGCCGAGCGGTATGTAAACATAATCACGGAAGAACGAGCCTAACGACATATGCCAGCGTCTCCAGAATTCGCCGACACTTTTTGACATATACGGATAATCGAAATTCTCTTTATAGTGGAAGCCGATCATCTGACCCATACCGATCGCCATATCGGAATAAGCGGAAAAATCAAGATAAATCTGAAGCATATATATCAGCACGCCGAACCACAGACCCAACGCCGGTCTTGATTGCAGCAAGGCAAGATTTTTTTCGTAGTCGGCGGCAACCGCAAGAGCCGAATCCGAGAGAAGAACCATATCGGCGATTTCACCGCAGGCATTCGCAAGCAATGCTTTTTTCCCGAGTCCTACGGCAAAGCGGCTGATGCCCTTCGAAATCTGGTTCAGGTCGGTTTTTCGGTCAACAATTTCGCGGCATACGTCCTGATATCTTACAATAGGGCCGGCGATGCACTGATGAAAAAGGCTCGCATACAAAAGCACATAGCCGAATTTCTTTTGCGCTTCCACTTCACCGCGGTAAACATCGATAACATAAGATAAAAGCTGAAAGGTATAAAACGAAATACCGATCGGCAAAGCGATCTGCATGACCTGAAACTGTGCGCCGGTAATATTTTTCACGTTTTCGAGAATGAAGGTAAGATATTTAAAAATACAAAGCAGTCCCAGATCGACAACG
>JBJFHV010000141.1:0-2881 GCA_051894015.1 Acutalibacteraceae bacterium
GAGAAAGATTATCGGCAAAAAATTCTACGAAGCGTTCTGGGGCGAAATCAGAAAGAACGCAAACGAAGCCTTCTTCGCTCAGGGCACGATTTACCCCGACTGCATAGAGTCCGGCAAAGGCAAGGCGGCCACCATCAAAACCCACCACAACAAGGTCAAAATGCCGAAGGACATCAAGTTTATTGACACCATCGAGCCGCTTCGTGATCTTTTCAAGGACGAGGTCAGAGCGGTCGGTGAAAAGCTCGGCATTCCGAAAGAGCTTGTATGGCGTCAGCCGTTCCCGGGCCCGGGACTCGGCGTCAGAATCATCGGTGCTGTCACCGAAGAAAAAATCCGTATTCTCCAGGATGCAGACGCTGTTTTCCGTGACGAGATGGCAAAAAGCGGCTATGAAAAGGAGCTTTCGCAGTTCTTTGCCGTCATTCCTGATGTAAAAACCGTCGGTGTTATGGGTGACCACAGAACGTATGAGCACCTGATCGCCTTAAGAGCCGTGACAACGGACAATTTCATGACCGCCGACTGGGCGCACATTCCGTACGACCTGCTTGCAAAGGTTTCGAACCGGATCACAAACGAGGTTGACGGCGTAAACCGCGTCGTGTACGATATCACTTCCAAACCGCCCGGAACGGTGGAATGGGAGTAAGTTTTCATCAAAAGCATAAAAACGCTTTATTTTTGCAAAACAAGAAAATTAATAAAATCACAGAGAGTTATCTGATTTTTATCGAAGTCGGATAGCTCTTTTTTATTGAAAATGCTTGACAGATATATCGAAGTGCGATATACTTTAATAAAATACAACGCAGTGCGATGCATCGTACTGATATCTACTATGAAAAGGTGAAACGTCTATGGATCAGCACATTAAAAAAGTCTATGTTCCCATGACAGAAACTGCATTTTACATCTTGATTTGTTTGCGAAAGCCCAATCACGGTTACGGCATCGTTCAAACGGTTGAAAAAATGACGGACGGAGCCATCAAGCTCACGCCGGGAACCATGTACGGCAGTCTGTCGAAAATGGAAAAAGACAAGGTAATTCGTTTCGTCCGTGAAGAAGAAAAACGCAGAATCTATCAGATTACCGATTTAGGGTCGGAGGTATTAGAGCTCGAATTGAAACGAATCGAGCGCTTATACAAGATCGCACAGGAGGAAATGCAAAATGGCAGATAAAAAACAGTTCAAATACTTTAGCATATTTGATTACGAAAAAGAGCAGGAATATCTTCGGAACATGCATAAGTCCGGCTGGAAATTCCTTAAAGTAACGGGACTCGGTATGTATCATTTTGAAAAGTGTGTTCCTGAAGATGTGAGTTATCAGCTTGATTATAATCCGGACGGACTTGCCCGCAAGGACGAATATATTAAAATGTTCAACGACTGCGGGTGGGAATATATCCAGGACTTCGTCGGATACAGTTATTTCCGCAAGCCGGTATCCGATGAAAAAGAAACGGAAGAAATCTTCTGTGACGAAGAATCCAGATTACAGATGATGGAGCGTGTTATCAAAGGCAGAATGCTCCCGTTGCTGATAATCTTTTTCTGTGTGCTGTTTCCGCAATTCATCAACAGCATTATCTCCTATCATAACTATTTTATTGCCGCAATGGTTGGCACAGCCATTATTTTGTATGTTGCGATTTTTATAAACTGTGCAATAAAATATAAGAAGTTTAAAAACAGCACCAAGAAATAATTTCACCGTCTTTTCCGAAAACACTTTGAATAAAGGACAAGCTATGATATAATAACAAAAAATGAAAAGGAGATAGTATATGAACAATGTAAGACCCGAGTCAATGAAACGCATTGACAATCCGCAGCTTGCCGAAGCTTTTATCGCTGAGCAGATTGAGCAAATCCAAAAACAGGTTGCAGACAAAAAGGTGCTTCTTGCGCTTTCCGGAGGAGTGGATTCATCGGTTGTAGCCGCTCTTCTCATCAAAGCCATCGGCAAACAGCTTGTCTGTGTCCATGTCAACCACGGCCTTTTGAGAAAAGGCGAACCCGAGCAGGTTGTCGAAGTTTTCCGCAATCAGATGGATGCCAACCTCGTCTATGTCGACGCGGTTGACCGCTTTCTTGACAAGCTCGCAGGTGTAGCGGAGCCGGAAAAGAAAAGAAAAATCATCGGCGCCGAATTTATCCGTGTTTTCGAAGAAGAAGCCCGCAAGCTTGAGGGAATTGAATTTCTCGCTCAAGGCACGATTTATCCCGACATCATCGAAAGCGACGGCGTAAAAGCCCACCACAACGTCGGCGGACTGCCGGAAGATATGCAATTCGAGCTTGTTGAGCCGCTCAAGTTCCTTTACAAGGACGAAGTAAGAGTGGTCGGAAAGACTCTCGGTCTCCCCGACTCCATGGTTTACCGTCAGCCGTTCCCGGACCCGGGTCTCGGTGTACGCTGTCTCGGTGCTATCACGCGTGACCGTCTTGAAGCAGTCCGTGAGTCCGATGCAATCCTCAGAGAAGAATTTGCCAAGAACGGTCTTGAAGGAAAGGTCTGGCAGTACTTCACCGCTGTCCCCGATTTCAAGTCCGTCGGCATCAAAGACAGCAAGCGCACCTTTGCCTACCCCGTTATCATCAGAGCGGTCAACACGGTTGATGCGATGACCGCCACGGTTGAGGAAGTTCCGTACGAGCTTCTCAAGCATATTACGAATCGTATTACGACCGAAGTGGAGGGGGTCAACAGAGTATTATACGACCTGACCCCGAAGCCGTCCGGAACGATTGAGTGGGAATGATTTCACACACGTGAAAAAGTCCGTGAATAAAGGCTTTTCGCCGTTTGAAAGCCCTCTGTGGCAACAAAATGGCAACATTATTTGAATTATTGTAAAAGTAAAGAGCTA
>JBJFHV010000142.1:0-2870 GCA_051894015.1 Acutalibacteraceae bacterium
TCGTCATAATGCCCAACTAATGCCGTCTTTGTCGTTAAAAATCCTTGAAATACATAGAGTATTCCTGCGGATTTTTGCCTAAAATCCGACATCATTTGTGCACTATGCCAAACACCTGGAGTTTTTAGAGGTTGCCAATACACGGGAGAGCATAGTACTTTCCCGTGCGTTTTTATGTATTTTGTTATATTCTCACATAAGTTTGGAAAGGCCCCAGTCAAAATAGGACATCATGGGAGAATAAAAGTGAATGTTCTCACTCATGGCTTGTGTCAGTTCTTCAATTGAATTTGCCCGATAGCCATAAGGCGATAAATTGGAAATCAGTCTATCCATATCGCCGTCTGCTACACATGCAAAGAATTCATAAGTGTCCCGGTTTTTCTGATCGAGTTTTTTCAGATAATCAAGCGATTTTTTCAGATTGCCGAGCTTGTAATACAGAGCAGAAAGCGGTAAAAGGAACATCGCGCTTTCCTCTTCTTCAAATTTTTTTGAAAGCTTTATCGCTTTTTCCTCGTCTTCAAAATAAGCGTAAATGTGCATCAATTTATATCTGACCCCGAGATTGTCGTTTTCGCAAAGCTTCAGCATATCTTCACATTCGGCCATGGCTTTTGTCATCATCGAACAGTCCGTCAGCAGGCTGATGTATTCATATCTCGCTCTCATATAGGGACGTGTTTCAAAAATATCCCAGAATGCGCCGATGTTTTTCTTGTCAAAGAAACCGTCGGCAGTCATTTGCTTTTTGGCATCGTCAATGATTTTTTTATATTTTTTCAGCAAGGTTTCGACACTTGTTGTAGAAAGCTGTGCCATCATGACAAGCGCATCAATGTTGTCAGGTTCCAGCTCAAGTGCTTTTTTGACAAACCTCTTTGCTTCTGCTTTCGTTTCGGCAGAGTCGGCAAGTTCAAGATAATCGTAAGCGGTTTCCGGTTCATCTTCGTAATCCGGGTTGTCGTTTAAGATTTGCAGGAGCATTTCGTCGGTAATTTCGAATGTTTTCGGCTGCTTATTTTGATTGTTTGCCGCTTGATGAAAGTCAATGATATTCATGATGTTCTCCTATAACTTTTCTTTATTATTCAATACCGACCGCCGCTTCGTAAGCCGCTTTGGTGGCGTCGGCGATTCTTCCGACTTTCAGGCAGTCGCCGATCACGATGGGCTTCATGCCGCTCTTCTTAAGTTCTTTGACAAGCTCAGTGTCGGGTCTTGAGCCGAGCGAGAGTACAACCGTGTCGCAGTTGGTCTTGAGCTTTTCTTTGGTTTTCATGTTTTCGGTGATGATGTAACCGTTGCCGATCTCTGCAAGCTTTTCGCCGACAAGGAAATCCGTCCCGTCCTTTTCAAGCGAGGGAAGAACGTCGTCCTTGTGCTGCATCCACGTGCCCGGGGCAATTTCGTTTGCCATTTCGACAACCGTGACCTTGCATCCGTTTTCACAAAGCATCTGCGCCGTTTCCAGTCCCGTCATGCCCGAACCGATCAAGGCAACATGACGGTTTTCAAGTTTAACGCGGCCGCACAAAATGTCGTCCGAAACAAGAACCTCGCCCTCGTTGTAGTCTCCGCCGAATTTCGGCTTGATCGGTCGGCTTCCGACTGCGGCGATCACGGCATAGGGCGCCATCTCGCTGATCAGTTCAACCGTCGCCTCGGTGTTCATCATGAATCTGACGCCGTGTTCCGTGCAGGAAGCGACCGCGTCTTCGATAAACCAGGCGGTTTTGCCTTTTTTCGGCGGAGCGGCGGCAAGAAGAAGCTGTCCGCCCGGCTGACTGTTCTTTTCGATGACCGTTACGTCAAAGCCTCTTTGTGCGAGAATGTCGGCGGCGGTAAGACCGGCGGGTCCGGCACCGATGACGGCGATTTTTCTTCCGTTGCCGTCCTTCAAGAGCGTTTCGCCCTCGTGTCCGACAAAGGGATTGACCGAGCATTCACCGTTCGTGCCCGTATAGGCGTTGTGCTGCATGGATTCGAAGCAGTTCAGACAGCAGATACAGCGCTTGATAGTACCCTTGCCCGAAAGTGCTTTTTCGGTCCAGTACGGATCGGCGATATGCGGTCTTCCGAGCGAGATGAAGTCCTGTATTCCGTCCTCAAGCTGCTTCTCGGCCTGCTCGGGGGAACGGATCAGATTGGCGGCAAGAACCGGCACGCTGACCGCCTCCTTGACCGCTTTTGCCATATATTTTCTCCAGCCCGGTTCAAATGAAACCGGCTCGAGCCAATAGTTGAAGGTATCATAGCCGGCGCAGGAAACGTCAATGGCGTCCGCACCGTTTTGCTCAAGGATTTTTGCCATTTCCACGCCGTCTTCAAGCGTGTAGCCTTTTCCCGGCTGACCGATCATCGAGTAGCATTCGTCAACGGAAAGACGCACGATAACAGGGAAGTTCTTTCCGCATTCAAGCTTGATGCCTCTTAAGATATTGAGGAGAAAGCGCATTCTGTTTTCAAGCGAGCCGCCGTATTCGTCCGTGCGGTTGTTGGTGACGGGCGACAGGAACTGCTGAAGCAGATAGCCGTGCGCGGCGTGAAGCTCAACCCCGTCACAGCCGGCCTTGAAAACACGAACGGCACCGTCGATGAATTCCCGTTCAAGCTCTTTAATCTCGTTTTTGCGAAGCGCGCGGACTCTTCCGCCTGCAAAGTAAGCAGGCTCACATTTCGACGGAGCAACCGAGGACGGAACGATATTGTGGTCGAGAAGCAGGGGGCCTGCCGACGGAGTCAGCTTGAAAAGAAGCTTTCCGTAGGCTCCTTTGGTCTTTTCCTGCATCTTGATGCTCAGCGGCACCGTTCCGACAAGAAGTCCGACATTCTGCCTTCCGGGATGGTGAAGCTGGACGAAAAACTTT
>JBJFHV010000143.1:0-2867 GCA_051894015.1 Acutalibacteraceae bacterium
AAAATTTCGTTTCTTTAACCCCATTTATAAGGCTGACCTTTCATTGCATCAAAATTGTTCATGGCAAAAATGAATGCACGGGCTGCATCTCTGACGTGAAGATAATTGCGAATAAAATGTCCTTCAAAAACAACAAGATAGCGGTCGAAAACAGCTCTGTAAACAAAGTCGTTAACCAGAAGATCCGTGCGCATTCTTGCAGAGGGACCGAAAAGCGTAGCAAATCTGAAAGTAACAGAATCTCCGGCATCGAGAATGGCTTTTTCGGCAGCCATTTTTGTTTTTCCGTAAAGTGAAACCGGCAAAATCGGTGAATCTTCCGTACAAAAATTTTCACCCTGACCAATACCGTATCCGCTGTTCGTGCATGGAAAAATTATTTTTTGCCCTTTTTCACGAACTTCAAGCAAAGTCTCAATCGCATTAAGATTTGTTGAAACAGCGGCTGTCTTGTCTTTATCACATAATGGGAACCCTACCAAAGCGGCAAGAGGAAAAATAAAATCCTTGCCTGACGCTGCTTTTTTTAAGGTTTCCTTATCCCGGCAGTCACCGTTTATAATTTCAAATCGTTCATATTTGCAGCAGTCAAGAAGAGAAGACTGTTGATAAATAAACGAATCTAAAACCGTAACACGGTGTCCCAGACTGAGCAATTCCGGCACTAAAACGGATCCCAGATAACCCGCTCCGCCGGTCACTAATATATTGAACATAACGTACTCCCAAAAGAATAAACTTTTACTCAGCATCATTTTTATACATGTTAGTTATAGCATTTACGGCTATCTTTGTCAAACACGCAAAACATTCACGATAGATTGATAATGTGATTGTAAAAAGCTGTCAAATGTGCTATACTTAGTTAAAAATCAGAATCTGAGGTGACAAGTTTTGAAAGCTGTTATTCTTGCCGGCGGTATGGGAACACGTATGGGCAATGAAAGCGCAAACACTCCGAAACCGATGACTCTTATTTGCGGAAAACCGGTACTGCAACACCAGATAGAAGCGCTTAAAAAAGAGGGAATTGAAGAATTCATTTTTACCGTTGGTTATCTTTCAAACCAAATTGAAGAATATTTTGGTAACGGCAGTGCTTTCGGAGTCAGAATTTCGTATTTTCATGAAACTGAACCTCTTGGTACGGGCGGTGCACTTTTCCGTTTAGGTATAAAGGATGATTTTCTGGTTTGCAACGGAGACTTAATATTTGATTTCTGCTTAGACCGCATGGTAGATTTTCATCATAAAAACAAGGCGTTGGCAACACTTTTTTCACATCCGAACGATCATCCGTACGACAGTGTTTTGATTTGCACCAAAGAAGATGGCTGTATAACAAATTACATTTCTGAAAAGAAGAAGAAATCTCTTTATTCCAACCTCTGCAACGCAGGAATTTATATTCTCTCGCCGGATCTTCTTCGCCTATACTCACCGATAGGAAAAACCGACCTTGATCATGATATTATAAGACCTGCCGTTAATACCTGCCGTATTTTTGCGTACAAAAGCGCAGAATATGTGCATGATATGGGTACGCCGCAAAGGGTTTTACGTGTTGAGAGAGATATTAATGCGGGAATAGTCCGGGCAAAGAACTGTTCACTCTTACAAAAAGCTATTTTTCTTGACAGAGACGGAACTGTCAACAAATACAAAGGCTATATTACAAATCCGGATGATATCGAGCTTATCCCCGGTGCGGCTGAAGCGATTTCTTTTTTTAACCGTTCCGGTTTTTTGGTTATTATCGTTACAAATCAACCTGTAATCGCCCGTGGCGAATGCTCATACGAAACACTGAATGAAATTCACAAGAAGTTAGAAGTTTTGTTGGGTGAAAAAGGAGCTTATGTTGATGCAATTTATTATTGCCCTCATCACCCGGATAAAGGATTTGAGAATGAAAGAGAGGAACTGAAAATCAGGTGTGAATGCAGGAAACCGTCCCCGGGCCTGATCCTTAAAGCAAAAAAGGATTTCAACATCAACATTTCAGAATCTTTTATGGTTGGCGACACGATGCGTGATATTCAAACGGCGCAAAACGCCGGATGTATTCCTATTCTTATGAATGACAAAGCGGCGTCATTTGAATTAAAAAATATCAGTGTATTCAAATCCCTTTATGACTTTTCTAAAGATCTAAAAAAGCGGACAGATTTTAAAACGGAGGTATCTACATGAAGAACTTAAACTTATGGCAAGATACAATTGAGAAACACATTAAGGTTTTTGATGATATTCAAAGGGACGAAGGTCTGGCTGCGCAAGTATCTGTTGCTGCCGAAAAAATTGCAAATGCGGCGAAAAATAAAAACACGATTGTTTTCTTCGGTAATGGCGGCAGTGCAGCAGATGCGCAGCATATTGCAGCTGAATTTGTCGGAAAATTTATGATTGAGCGTGCCGCTTTAAATGTTATGGCTTTAACAACCAATACTTCCATTCTTACAGCAATCGCCAATGATATAGACTACAATTTGGTCTTTGCAAGACAGGTTTCTGCAATAATAAAGCCCGGAGATGTTGCTGTCGGAATTACGACAAGCGGATTCAGTAAAAACGTAATTCTGGGCTTGGAGGAGGCAAAAGCTCATGGTGCTGTAACAATAGCCATGACCGGAAAAGAGTTTTCCGATGATCTTGCGGATATTATTATAAGTGTACCGTCTTCGAGCACTCCGAACATTCAGGAAGCACACATCATGATAGGACATTATTTTGCTGACTATACCGAAAAAAAGTTATTTGAAAATTAAGGTCTTATTTACTTTTGCAATGCAAGGTTTTCTCATAACCTTTATCACCATAAATCGAAGCCCGCATATCAACAAAGGTTATATATTCTAAAGCGTCAT
>JBJFHV010000144.1:0-14461 GCA_051894015.1 Acutalibacteraceae bacterium
CGGGCACACAGCTTCAATAAAGCACTGCCTGACCCGGGATTGGTGTCGTCACACGCCCCGGCATTGGCGTCGCCATGCGACCGGCTCGGGCACACAGCTTCAATAAAGCACTGCCTGACCCGGGATTGGTGTCGTCACACGACCCCGGCATTGGTGTCGTCTTGCGACAAAACTTTGATTGTCTTGACAGAATCCCCGATTGATCTTATAATTATACTATTATTATTTTACTTTGTGTGAGGTACGGTTATGTTTCTTTGTTATAACGAACCGGCGGTAATGAACTATTTCGGCTGGGAAAACGAAGCTTTGCCGCTCGGCAACGGAAAAATCGGCGTCAAGGTTTTCGGCGGTGTGGACTGTGAACTGATTCAGTTCAACGAAAAGACGCTTTGGTCCGGCGGTAAGGACGTAGAAGGCTTCAACTGCGGAATTTCGAATCCGGACGGCGGAAAGCAGATGAAAAAAATTCAGGCGCTTCTTGACGAAAATAAGTTGAAAGAAGCAGCGTCGGAAATGAGTAAACTTGAAGGAAACCATATCGGTTTCGGCTCTTATCAGGCCTTCGGAAATCTTTATCTGAATTTCGGAAAAGACGGTGTGAAAGGCGACCGATATGTAAGAGATCTCGACCTTGATACCGCCTCGGCGATGGTGACTTACCGAAAGGAAAAGGTGACTTTTACCCGTCACTATTTTGTTTCCTATCCCGCCAACTGCTTTATGGCAAGAATTGAGAGTGAGGGAGACGATAACGCTTTTTCATTTGATGCTTACCTTGTCAGTGAGCAAAAAGGTAAGATCAAAAGCCGGGACGATATGATCTTCCTTTCGGGGACGGTCAATGATAACGATGGTCTTGATGCGGCCGACGGTAAGGACAAGAACAACATGAAATACGGCTGTGTCGTCAAGGTGATCCCGAAAGACGGCACGGTAACGGCGAAAGAAGACGGAAGCCTTGCGATAAAGGACACAACAAGCGTTGTGATTATTATGAGCCTTGCTACAGACTATATCAATGATTTTCCTGTCTTTTCCGACGGGAGTGATCCGCTGAAAAAAGCCGGCGACTACGTCTGTGCCGCAAGTCAAAAGAAATTCCGCGACCTTTATCGGGAGCATCTGGAGGATTATAAAACCCTTTATGACCGCGTTCGCTTTAATCTGGGGGAAGAGGACGCCAGTCAGCCGACGGATTATATGCTCAAACGTTTCGGCAAAAAAGGCGAGTATAAGCGAAATCTGATTTCCATGCTCTTTCAATACGGACGGTATCTTCTGATTTCATCGTCAAGAGACGGCTCACTGCCGGCGAACCTTCAGGGAATATGGAACGCGAAGAATAATCCTGCGTGGGAATGCGATTATCATTTTAATATCAATGTTCAGATGAACTACTGGCCGGCATATGAAGCCAATCTTTGCGAAACGGCCTTTCCGTATATTGATTTTGTCAACAGCCTGCGTAAGCCGGGCAGAATTGTTGCGCTGGAAACGCTCGGAATCGGTGAGCGGGACAAGGACGGAAAGCCCGATTATAATAAGCCGACCGGCTGGGCAATCAACACGATGGTCACACCGTTGGGAATCACTGCGCCGGGCTTCAGCTGGCGTTGGGGCTGGTCGCCTGTCAACGGTGCCTGGGCGGTTCAGAATACTTACGACTATTATCGTTATACCGGTGACTGCGAAAAGCTTTCAAAAGACATCTATCCGGCTATGCAGGAAGCGGCTTTGATGTGGTCACAGCTTTTGGTTGAAGACAGCCGCAGCGGACGGCTTGTCGTTTCGCCGTGCTTCTCACCGGAGCAAGGACCTGTATCAAAAGGCGGAACGTTTGAACAAAGCATTGTTTATAATCTTTTTGAATCGGTTGTGGAAGCGGCCGACGCGCTGAAGAAAAGCGGACTTGACAGCGAGATTGATTGGGCGCTTGTTGAAAAAATAGACGCGCAGAAAGACCGTCTCAAGCCGTATCATATCGGAAAGCACGGTCAGATCAAGGAGTGGTACGACGAGGACAGCTTCCGCTTCGGCGGAAAGTTTGACGGGGTAGAAAAGCATCACCGTCACATTTCTCATCTTCTCGGTCTGTATCCGTTCAAGCAGATCACGCACGATACTCCGGAACTTATGAAAGCGGCCGAAAAGTCGCTTGACGACCGGGGAATCAAAACGACCGGCTGGGCGCTGGCACACAGACTTCTTTGCTATGCGAGACTCGGTAAAGGCGATAAGTGCGACACGATCATCGAACAGATTCTGAAAACCACGATCTTAAAGAATCTTTTCGGAACGCATCCGCCGTTCCAGATTGACGGAAACTTCGGATTTACTGCCGGTGTTGCGCAAATGCTTCTTCAAAGCCACGAGGGTGTAATCCGTATTCTGCCTGCCTTACCGTCAAGCTGGAAAAACGGTTTATTTCAAGGACTTCTTGCCGAGGGCGGATTTGAAGTTGACGTTGAATGGAAAAACGGCAGGCTGAAAGAAGGCTTGATCACGCCGAAATTCGATTCGGAATGCAGACTTTATGTTGACGGAAAAATACTGATTGTAACCGAGCTGACGGTTAAGCCCGCCCAAATCGAATACATGGAGGCTTCGATCACGATCAACGCGAAAAACACGGCTGAATTTGTCAGGCTGATAAAAGAAAAGGCCGTCATTTTCAAAGCAAAAGACGGAACCGTGCTGGAGCCTGAAGTGAAAGACGATTCGGTAAGCTACAAAGCAGAAGACGGAACTGAATTTGAGCTTGTCATGAAACATGACTATGTTTTCTCCAAGCGGGACTGCGCCTTCTTCCGCGCCAAAAACGGAACGGAGATTGAAACCGATTTCAGAGACGGTGTAACAAGCTTCAACGCGAAAAAAGGCAAAGCGTATAAGTTCACATAATCCGTAAGAAAGCGCCGACGGAAAAATCGGCGCTTTTTCGTTATTCTTTCGGATTTATTTGATTTTTCCGGGACATTGTGATATTATAGTAAAGATTAGATATTGTAAAGTAAAAGGAGCTTAAAAGTTGAAAGAGGATTATATCATGACTCTTGTATCCCGTCAGAATATCGAGGGCGAAAGAGAAGAAATTGAAATGACCGCCCTTGCCGATTTCGAGGGAAGTGAGGACGATTATTTTATCATCTATACCGATGAAGAAGGGGATCTTGCCGGCTGTGTGACGACGCTTCATGTCGAAAACGGGAACCGGATTACGATGACCCGTGAGGGTGATTACGGCTCTCATATGATTATCGAAAAGAATGTCCGCCATGTTTCCCAAAACGTTACGCCTTACGGTATGCTGGCGTTCGGAATCTCTGCTCTTGAGGTTGATTCCAGGGTAAAGGACGGGAACGGAACCCTGAGATTCAAGTATTCAACTGATGTCGATATGCGTCCGCTCGGCGAAATTGAATTTCAAATCACTCTTCGCCAAAGAAACAACTGAAAGGAAAAATAAAATGGAACTTACCGTTTACCAAGCACAAAATCAGATTCAATCGCTGATCGAAGCCGCCGCGATGACGGCAATAAATGATAAAAAGCTTCCCGAAGCCGCTTTGGCGGATTGTAAGATCGAGGTTCCCGCCGACAGATCGAACGGCGACTATTCGACCAATGCCGCTATGGTCAATGCCAAGGCATTCCGGCTCCCGCCCCGCAAAATTGCTGAAATTCTTGTGGAAGAAATGAAGCTTGAGGGAACGTATTTTGATAAGGCGGAGTGTGCCGGTCCCGGATTTATCAATTTCTTTCTTTCCGACCGTTTTTATGCCGATGTGCTTCTTGATATCAAGCGTGCCGGAGACAGCTACGGAAGAAGCGATTTCGGAAAGAAAAAGAAAATCAATGTTGAATTTGTCTCTGCCAATCCCACGGGTCCGATGCATATGGGCAACGCCCGCGGCGGTGCGTTAGGTGATTGCCTTGCCGCTGTTCTGGATTATGCCGGCTATGACGTTCACCGTGAGTTTTATATCAACGACGCCGGAAACCAGATTGAAAAATTCGGTCTTTCCCTGGATATCCGCTATCAGCAGCTTTTTAAAGGCGAAGAAGCCGTACCTCTGCCTGAGGACAGCTATCACGGTACGGACATCATCGAAAGAGCCAAGGAGTTTGCCGATATACACGGCGACAGCTACCTTGAAAAAAGCGAGGAGGAACGGCGCAAAGCCCTTGTGGATTTTGCACTTCCGAAGAATATTGCCAATATGAAAGCGGCGATGAACAAATACAGAATCGACTACGATACCTGGTTCAGCGAGCTTACGCTTCATCAGGGCGGCGAAATCAAAGACGTTATCGACCTGCTGACAGAAAGAGGCTATACCTACGAAGCGGACGGTGCGCTTTGGTATAAAAATAAGCAGGTTCAGACCGAAATGCTTCTTGCCGAGGGAAAGACGCAGGAGTATATCGATAAGCTTGAGCTGAAGGATGATGTTCTGATCCGGGCAAACGGCAATCCGACCTATTTTGCGGCGGATATCGCTTATCATAGAAATAAGCTCGAAAAAAGAGGCTTTGATCAGGCGATTGACGTCTGGGGCGCCGACCACCACGGTCATGTTGCCAGAATGAAAGGCGCCATGAAAGCCATCGGAATTGATCCGGACAGACTCGATATTCTTCTGATGCAGTTTGTTCGTCTTATGCGTGACGGTGAAGTGGTCAAAATGAGCAAGAGAACGGGTAAGGCGATTACGCTTGTCGATCTTCTTGACGAGGTTCCGATTGATGCCGTCAGATTTATGTTCAATATCCGGGAACCCGGTTCGCTGATGGATTTTGATCTTGATCTTGCGGTGGAGGAAAGCGCAAAGAACCCTGTGTATTACTGTCAGTACGCTCATGCAAGAATTTGCAGCATTCTCGAGAAGCTGAAAAACGAAGGCAAGACGGTCCGTGACTGCAGTGAGCAGGAATTGGAGCGGTTACAGGAAAAAGAAGAAAGAGAACTGATCCGTTATCTTTCAACGCTTCCCGAAGTTATCGTCAATGCCGCCAAAAATTACGATCCGGCTAAGGTAACGCATTATGCCGTTGAACTGGCAACGCTTTTCCATAAGTTTTATAATGCCTGCCGTGTCAATGTGGAGGACGAGCCTCTTATGCAGGCGAGACTTTGCCTTTGCCTTTGCGTCAGAGATACAATGAAAAGTATTCTGAATATGCTGAAGGTCGATGCACCGGAAAGAATGTAAAAAAATTCGGCCAATTGTACCGGGACCAGATAATTTTCATGGACGCAACTTGCGGTCATTAAGTATATTTTAGGTTTTTATGTTAAAAATTGATAAGAACGATAATAATTATTTTTGAATATGATTGGAGGGCTGACCGTGAACGCAGAAAAAATACTTGTTGTTGACGATGACCTTAATATTTGTGAGCTTCTGAGACTTTATCTCGAAAAGGAAGGATATGCCGTTGTGATCGCAAACGACGGAGTTTCCGCGGTTTCGATGTTCAGAGACGAAAGTCCGTCGCTTGTACTTCTTGATATTATGCTGCCGAAGCTTGACGGGTGGCAGGTTTGCCGTGAAATCCGCAAGTTTTCCGATAAGCCGATTATTATGCTTACTGCAAAAGGTGAGGTCTTTGACCGCGTTCTGGGTCTTGAACTCGGAGCGGACGACTATGTTGTCAAACCGTTTGACACCAAGGAGGTCGTAGCAAGAATCAAGGCAGTTCTGCGCCGTACCGCCGCCAATGCCGCCGAAGAGGTTAAGGAAGTACACTATGATAAGCTTTCCATTAATCTGACCAACTATGAACTGAAGGTCAACGGCGTTCAGATTGATACACCGCCGAAAGAAATGGAACTGATATTCCATCTTGCAAAAAATCCGAACCGGGTATTTACCCGTGACCAGCTTCTCGACGAGGTATGGGGCTTCGATTATTACGGAGACTCCAGAACGGTTGACGTTCATGTCAAAAGACTTCGTGAAAAGCTTGAAGGGGTGTCCGATAAGTGGGAGTTACGCACTGTCTGGGGCGTCGGATACAAGTTCGAAACAAAGGATTGATTCTTTTCGTGACTTTATCAATGAGTCACGGCAGAAAGAGGCTGTTGCAATTGTGACCGCCTCTTTGTTTCTGTTTTTGCCGGCTTATCAAAACGAAAAAAGAGAGGAGAGCAGATTGGGCAACGGTCTGCGGAATAAAAAATGAAAAAACAAAAGGCGAAAAAATTGACCTTGAAAAAGAAACAAAACAGCATTTTCAAACGGTATTTTATTTTTACGGTTGCGATTGTGCTTGCGTGTATTTTTATTCTCGGCGCGGTTATGATTGTGTTTATTGCCAGTCAGTGGTGGAATGAAAAGACAGAGACTCTTACAAGAAATGCGCAGGACATTGTCAGAATTATATCTGAAGTGGAAGAAAGAGATGATATGGACGAGGAGACCGCTTATGAGCTTTTGAGCAATACACTTCTCATAACGTCAAAAGCGACGATGTCGGATTACTTTATTGTCGACACAAAGGGGAATGTCCGTGTATGCAAAGAGATGGACGAGTACAACAAGGCCTCCGAATGTACCGAACACGGAAAAATGGTCATTCCTGAGCAGTATATGACAAGAGCGCTCGACAACGGATTTGCCGATTACGCGACCGATGATGTTTTCGGACTCGGAAAATTTGTTGTTGCCGTTCCGTCGGAAACCGGAAACCGAACGAATGCGGTCGTATTTGCCGTTGAAGATGCGATAACAGGTCTGTTGCCGTATGTACTGAACATCATGTTGGTTTTCTCACTGACGATGCTCATTCTTTTTGTTCTGTGCTTTATTATCATTTATGTTTTTACAAAGGGTCTGACAGATCCGCTTTATGAAATGCAGGAGGTTACAAGGCATTTTGCCAAAGGTGAATTTGACCACAAGGCAAACGAAAATTACCGCCGCGGATACCTGAGCGACTTTGCAAAGTCGCTGAATAAAATGGCGGACGAGCTTGCGGCCGATGAAGAAGCGCAAAGAAGCTTTGTTGCCAACGTCTCACATGAGCTGAAAACCCCGATGACGACCATAGGCGGTTTCATTGACGGAATTCTCGACGGGACAATTCCGCCCGATCAGCAGAAAAAATATCTGATGATTGTTTCAAGCGAAATAAGACGGCTTTCAAGAACAGTTGTCTCCATGCTCAATCTTTCGAAGATCGAGGCCGGGGAGGTCAGTCTGGCTCCTGTCAAGTACGATATCGGAAAACAGATTTTTGATACACTTCTTTCGTTTGAAAAGCAAATAAATGACAAGAATATAACTGTTGAAGGGTTTGAAAATATGGGCAGTGTTACCGTCAATGCCGACAAGGATCTTCTTCAGCAGGTGGTTTACAATTTGTTTGACAATGCGGTGAAGTTTACGCCCGAAAACGGTGTCATCAGTATCAGCGCAAAAAATGAAGAGGGCAAGACCGTAGTCAGTATCAAAAATACCGGTACCGGCGTTTCGGACGAGGAGATCTCAAGAATTTTTGAACGTTTCTATAAGGTGGACAAGTCAAGAAGCTATGATGTAAAGGGCGTCGGCCTCGGACTGTATATCGTTAAAACAATTATCAATATGCACGACGGAGAAATAACGGCACGAAGCGAAAACGGAAAATATATCGAATTTTGCTTTGAAATTCCGGATTAAAGTAAACTTTAACTATTGTTTTAAGTTTAATTTAGCGAACAAATGTAAATTAGTGTCAACATAAAAAATAAACGAAATTCCCATGAAAGGGGCAGTCAATATGTCAGATAATTTCGACAACAACAATAACGTTTTTGACGGCAACGCAGCGGAACCGGAAAATAACAACGAGTTCTCTTCGTTCCCGACAGGTGACAATACCGAAGAAGAAAACAGCAGTCAGAACACGACGCCGGATTTCTCTTCAGGCGAATATCATTTTGCGCATCCGAAATATGCTAATGATGATAATGATTCGCAGTCAGTTTTCTCTGATACTGCCGCACAGCCGGATTCTTCGGAAAACGCACAGCCGGTACAGTCTTCGTTTGATAACAGTACGGCGAATAACGGCTTTAACGACACGAATCCTTATCAACAATCGGCGACGGACAACCAGGGTCCCTCGGCAAACTACAACCCGAATGTAAATGCCGGCCCTGCGGGCTACACACCGTACAACTGGAATAATCAGAACACAAATCCGAATACCGGCTACAACGGATATAGCGGACAGCCGAATAACGGGTATTACGGCAACCCCGCACAGCCTCAGAACAATGCCTATCATCAGACAGGCGGATATAACAACGCACCGGTTACGCCGCCGAAAAAAGGCAAGGGCGGTAAGATCGCAGCTCTGGTCGTTGTGATTGCAGTCGTAGTCATCGCCGTTGTCTGCGTAATAATCGGCACTTCGTCTCGTGTGAATACCGGTGTGCAGCAGTCCACTACGGCGGCTTCTGCTGTGGAAAATTCCGGGGAAAACAAGAACGGCGTTTCCAATTCGGCAACAATTGCCACGACAAGTGCGGCAAGTACGGTTCAGCTTTCTGCCGTTGATGTTGCCGAAAAGGTAAGAAAGAGCGTGGTCGGTGTTATGACTTATAAAAACGGTCAGCTTTCCGGCGAAGGCTCCGGCGTCGTTATGGGTCTTGACTCGACAGGTGAATATACGTACATTATCACCTGCGCTCATGTTATCAACGAAAGTAACGTAACCTACGGCGTTCAGACTCTTGACGATAAAAAGTATACCGCGGAGCTCGTTGCAACGGATACAAGAACGGATATCGGTGTGCTCAAGGTGAAAGCGACGGATCTTTCTCCTGCCGAATTCGGTGATTCCACTTCTCTTAAAGTCGGTGAAACCGTTTATGCAATCGGTAATCCCGGCGGTTCGGAATACTTCGGCTCCATGACGGACGGCATTATTTCGGCAATCGACCGTTCGGTCAGCTCAACGTATAACATCACCTGCATTCAGCATAACGCGGCGATCAATCCCGGAAACTCAGGCGGTGCGCTGGTTAACTCCGCCGGTCAGGTAATCGGTATCAACTCCTCTAAAATTGCCGCCACGGATTATGAAGGCATGGGCTTTGCTATTCCGATGTCAACCGTATCGGCTGTTGTTGATGATCTGATTAAATATCAATATGTTCCCAACAGACCGAAACTCGGAATCGAGTATGCTTCCGTTGATCGTTACCAGCTTTACAGCATGGTCGTTGCGATGAAAGAGCTTCCCGCAGGTTCGCTTGTCATTGCCGGAATTTCAAAGGACAGCTCGCTTGCCAATACCGACGCTCAGGTCGGTGACATGATCATCGGTGTAAACGGAAAACCGATGGATACCTCTGATGTTCTTCTTGATCTGATCGACACCGGTGCAGTCGGCGATACGCTGACGCTGAATCTTTGCCGCGTTGATAACAGAACGTATAAGATTACCAAATTTGACGTAACGATCACTCTTGTTGAGGATAAAGGCGACACAACCGAGCAGGAAGAAACAACGGAATCTTCCGGTAACTACGATTACGGCGGAGCCGGAAGCTTTGAAGATTTCTTCAATGATTACTTCGGCGGCTTCGGCGGATTCGGAAATTAAGCAATAAAAATGATTAGCCGTTCAGCTTCATTTTGAGGCTGAACGGTTTTTCTTTGCGTTTGATAATATTCGGTAAAATTGGCTTTGGATATTGTAAGAAAATGTCAAGTGTGCTAAAATGATGCAAGAGGTGATTGGAAATGTGGTTAATTCTTGCGTTTCTTTCTGCTGTTTTTGCGGCGATGTCAACCGTTTTGGCAAAACTCGGGGAAAAGGATATTGATTCAACCTTTGCGACTTTTCTCAGAACCGGTGTTGTTCTGATTTTCTCGTGGGCAATTGTTCTTATGACCGGAAAAATCGGCCAGATCAGGCAGATCACGGCTTCCTCATGGATTTTTCTGATTCTTTCCGGCCTTGCGACAGGAGGGTCGTGGCTGTGCTATTTCCGGGCCTTACAGCTCGGAAACGCGGGCTCGGTTGCCGCTGTTGACAAAACAAGCACAGTTTTGACTGTGATTCTGGCGTTTATTATTTTTGACGAAAAGGTCACGCTGATTCGCATTGTCGCAATCGTGCTGATGCTTGCAGGCGCTTTGTTGGTGGCTTATGACGGCGGCAAGGGGAAAGATACCGACAATAAGCCGGTAAAAAGGCAGTGGCTTCTTTATGCTGTGCTGTCGGCTGTTTTTGCGGCGTTAACATCAGTTCTGGCAAAGCTCGGAATCAGGGATATTGATTCCAATCTTGCTACGGCGATACGCACCGTTGTGGTCCTTTTGATGAGCGGCATTATGATTCCCGTGAAAAGCCGCGGAAAGACACTTGCTGTTCCGAAGGGAAAACAGGCTGTTGTGCTGGCTCTTTCCGGTGTTGCGACGGGAGGCTCCTGGCTTTGTTATTTCAACGCTCTTCAGACGGGGCAGGCGAGTGTGGTCGTTCCTGTTGACAAATTAAGCATCGTCCTGATTGCTGTTTTTTCAAGACTGTTTTTGAAAGAAAAGCTGAGTATTTATTCAGTACTGGGTCTTTCCGCGGTAACCGTCGGCACACTTCTCATGCTGATATAAAAGATCATATAAAACGAAAAAATGCTGCTTTAAGCAGCATTTTTTCGTTAAGAAAAGATTTATAAGAAAGGGGTTAAGAAGGTATCAATGATAAACTTGCTTATGCTACGACCGTAAGAAAATCGTCGTTCTTCTTATCCTTTGTGTCGTCGTCCTTGTCGTTTGAAACCCAGGTGTGAATAATAGCCGGGTTATCAAGGATCTCGTCAACCTTCTTCATGAACGGTACGATGTCACCGAAATCAATGGCTCTGTGGTCAAAGGTGATGCACATCGGAAGAATGGAACGGATACCGATATCTTTGGAACCGTCGTCGTTTTTGATTACAACCGGTTTGTCCTGAATAGCACCGATTGCGAAAGCACTTACCTGAGGCGGTACAATCTCGAGAAGAGCAACAGCGCCGTGCTGACCGCGGTAAATTGAGCCGACATTTGATACGGTAACGGTACCCTGCTCAAGATCTTTCATGGTCAGTCTTTCGGTGTCGGGAATGGCGTCATATTCTTTCTTTGCCTTGCCCTTGAGGTGATCGACTTTGCACTTGCCGATATTGGCACCGGCGATTCTTGTAAGAACCTGGAAAATCTTGCCCTGCTTGAGGGTCTCGATTGTTTTGTTGAAAGCAACATTGTACATCGCTTCCGTAAGATTGGTCTTTTCGGCGCGGCGTCTTACGTCGTTGATATAAGCTGTCATGTCGTCAAGCTTTCTGTTTCCGAAGTCACGCAGATTGATGGTCATCATTTCACCGTTCGGAAGAATGGTCGGCATTGAGATGTTGATTTCTTCAAATGTATCAATTTTACCGGTGACGAATTTTCTGTTGAAGTCAATGTGAGAATTCATAATCGGAGCAGCCTTAAGACCCTCTGCAATAATCTTAAGCATGAGGGTGTTGAAGGTTATCTTATCGTCGCCCTCACGGCCCTTGTTAAGCTTTTTGAACTCTTTATAAAGATCGGTAACGTCGGGCTCGTACATATAACAAACGTGGGGAACATTCTGCCATGAATCAGATGTGACATTGGCTACAATTTTTCTTTGAATTCCGAAATACTCTCTTCTTGTTACTCTCATGGGTACATCTCCTTTTCTGTATGAATCTTTTGTCTTTCTATAATGGATTTGTAATTCTAACTAAGTTAACTTTATTAATATTGTGTTCATATTCTACCATGAAAACCAGCGATTGTCAATGTCATATATTTACAAACTGCACTAATTTAAAGCTGATTTTTGTACAACACTTACAAAAAAATGAATAACTGCTCACCGTGAAGGGTTTCAATACTCCGTAGGCTCGGGATAAACCCACGGAGTACTGAATGAGGAGGAGAAAAATCTATATAATTCGTGAACAACAAAATCATTCGGAGCACAAAACTCCTGAGCGAGTACTCACTCGCTTCAAGCTCTATGAAAACAGGGTTTTTGAACCCCTGTTGCAATTAGCTTATTTAATTTATAATCCACAATGTTTAAATGCACTTAAAAGAGTTGTTAAAATAAAGTTAAATATCAAAAAAATTTGCAAAAAACTTGATTTTGTCGCTTATATCTAACATTTTCGACTAAATAATTCCGAAATCAAAAAATACACTGCATTTCGAAAAACACAGTGTATTTTTGGATTGTCCGATCGTTACAGGCTTTTGCCGGTAACAAGCTGATAGGTATCAAGTGTGATTTTTTCCATTTCGGGAAGCACTTTTTCGATTTCTTCCACCATTTTGAATTGATTTCTTGCCCGGACAAGGTTGTGCTCGGGGTATTCGGTTTTGAAATAAACGTCACCGTCAAGATAGTCGGTCAAAAATCTCATACCGCATTCAAAAGTCATCAGCTTCGCCGAAAATGCAAGATTTTCAACCTCGGCCTTGGTAAGTGCTTCAGCGCAGCTTTCAAGATAACCCTTTACATAGCTTTCGTACAGATCGAGTGAAATAGAAACCTTGCTGAGGTCCGCTTCGTCCTCGGCGGCTGTTTTGGCTCCGAAACGGATTGCGTCGCCGAAGTCGTAAAGTGAAAGACCGGGCATGATCGTGTCAAGATCAATGACACAGATCCCCTTGTTGGTTGCACTGTCAAAGAGAATGTTGTTCAGCTTGGTGTCGTTGTGGGTAACACGCAGCGGAATTTCACCCTTTTCAAGAAGATCGAGTGCTTTTTCGGTGTCGTCCTTTCTTTCCAGGGCAAAATGGATTTCCTTTTGAACCTCCGCTGCTCTTCCGACGACATCTTTATTGACGGAATCAATCAGATTCTGCAGTCTTTTCGGCGTGTTGTGGAAGTCGGGAATTGTTTCAAAGAGATTATCGATCGGGTAATCGCTCAAAAGACATTGGAACCGTCCGAAGCTGCGTCCCGTGTCTTCAAAAACTTCACGGCTGTCGATCATGTTGAGGGTGAACGAGTCATCAATGAAGTGATAGATTCTCCAGCAGTTTTTGCCGTCCTGATAATAGTATTTGCCGTCCTTGCTCTTGAGAAAATGAAGTGTTTCTCGGGCAGGGTCGCCGCCGTTTTCGGAAATCTTTTTTCTTAAGAATGACGTGACATTGATGATGTTGTCCATCAGTGCCTGCTGATCCTTGAAAACAACGGTATTGATGTTCTGAACAAGATATTTTTTGATATTTTCGCCGTCTTTGAATACGGCAAGGTAGGTCGAGTTGATGTGACCGTCGGTGAAAACCTTACTTTCGATAAAGTCGCCGTCAATGCCGAATTCACGGCAGACTGAGATGATTTTTTCGTCGTTTACAACCATAGTATCAAATTTAACAAGCGACGCTTCGTGAGCGCTCTCTGCTTGCTCCTTTCTGATTTTATATTATACGTCGGAAATTTTAATTTTAGCGAAAAGTTCAGGATTATGAAATCCGGGGGGAAGGGTAGACATCGGAGAGAATGAGCCGTAATGCGGTCGTTCTGTCAGGTCGCCGCATTTATAAAAGTTGCCGTAGAATGTGCCGCAATCATAGTCAAAGCTTTTTCCGTAAAGCGCACGGATGAATTCATCGGGCACAAACAGCGAAAGTGACCAGCCGTTTTCCGTTACCTCGGTGCTGACAGTTACCTCTTCTGTTGTCAGTTCTTTAACAAACCGTCTGTCACCTTTTCCCTTGCCGATTTCGCTTAAATATGCACCGGCGGGATTCATTTCGATGTTGATGTATTCCTCTCTGTCCGTAAAAGGACAGAAGAAAAACTCCATACAGCTGTCCTGCCAGCAGGGGTCGTCTCTGTCTTTGCAGGTGATGCGAAGCCTTGTTTCGTCCGTTTTCATTTTAAGAAAGATTCCCTTGTTCCGTACAAGGCAAAGCTTGAAGCTCGTTTCGGGACGGTATTTTTCTCCGTTTTCCCATTGAAAACAGTCTATTTTGCCGACGGGAACTTTTTCCCAATCGGGCTCCTTTTCAAAGCAATAAGTCAGATATTCTTTCATTGCTTTTCTTCTTCCTTTTCACGAAGATAATACATTCTCGAATCGGTGTCGAACAGCATTCTTGTCGTGCCGAGCTTGTAACCGCTCAACGCAAAATGCTGATGCGGACGGAAGCCGAAATTAACAAGAGCGTCGCCTCCGATTGAGGCATATTCCTCCTTTTCGGTCTTGAGCTTGACCGTTTCGGTCAGAAACTCGTAAAGCTTGCCGTCCTCCATGTCAAGCTTCTTCGGAAGCGGAACGTTGATGATTTCGCCGAAGCTTTTAATATTGAGAAGCTGTGTTCTTGCCGAAAGCGAATAGTCCTTTTCGATATCAAGATCAACAAATCGGATCGAGTCATTGCCGGAGTTCGGCTTGACCCGGTTGACGAAGTAGCCCATCATGGATTCTTTCTTG
>JBJFHV010000145.1:0-2864 GCA_051894015.1 Acutalibacteraceae bacterium
TGACCTACCCGAGAACGGATTCCCGGTACATTACCAAAGATGTTGCCGCAACGATCCCCGAACGGCTCAGAAGCGTTTCACAGGGAGCGTACCAAAAAACGGCGATGTCGCTTTTCAGAAAGCCGATTAACACAAAGTACATTGTAAATGACGCAAAGGTGACGGATCACCATGCCATTATACCGACCGAGCAAAGCGCAAATTTCGCGAAGTTCACGCATGAGGAACGGAACATCTATGACCTTGTTGTCAAACGCTTTCTTGCTGTACTGAGCGAGCCGTTCGAATATGACGAGGTCAAGCTTACGATAAACATCGGTTCTGAAAGCTTCTATGCAAAGGGTAAAGTCGTCAAGAGCGAAGGTTGGAAAGCGCTGTACGGAAAATCGCTCACAGATGACGAGGAGGAAGAAGCTGAAAATAAAGCACAAAACCTGCCCGATCTCAAAAAGGGTGCAAAGCTCCCGGTTCAGAATCTTAAAATCGGTTCGGGCCAAACAAGACCGCCGGCGCGATATACGGAAGCGACCTTACTTACCGCTATGGAAAACCCGTCCAAGCAGATTTCGGATAAAAACCTGAAAGCGGTGATTCAGACCACGAGCGGCTTAGGTACACCGGCCACCAGAGCGGACATCATCGAAAAGCTTTTTGACAACTTCTCGATTGAAAGAGTCGGTAAGGAAATTCACCCGACAGCCAAGGGAAAACAGTTAATTAAAATCGTTCCGCCGGATCTGAAATCTGCTGAGCTGACCGCAAAATGGGAGCAACAGCTCCAGAATATAAGCAAAGGTACACAGGACATGAAAGCGTTCATCGGCGAGATGAGAAAATATGCTTCCTCCCTTGTCAAAATGGTGATCGCAAGCGATGCGCAGTACGTACACGACAACATGACGAAAGAAAAGTGTCCCGACTGCGGAAAATATCTGCTTGAAGTCAACGGCAAAAAGGGCAAAATGCTCATCTGTCAGGACAGAGAATGCGGCTACCGAAGAAGCCTTTCGCTTGTAACCAATGCCCGCTGTCCGAACTGTCACAAGAAGATGGAGCTTCGCGGCGAGGGAGACAAAAAAGCTTTCTTCTGCAAATGCGGTTACCGGGAAAAGCTTTCTGATTTCAACAGCCGCAAGACGAGCGAAGGCGCGGGGAAATATGACGTTCAGCGGTACATGAAAAATCAGCAGAAGAAAGAAGAAGCGAATAATCCGTTTGCGGATTTACTTAACGACTGGAAATAAACTATCAGCTCTCTCGGCTTTCGAGGGAGCTGATGCATTTCAGAAGATATGAGCAATTGAGTTCATGAAGTAAGGGGTTAGTTTCAGCAGTGCCCACAAATTTGCTGCGACGCTAAGAATATAGAGCGCAATTGTAGCTACAATTCCAAGAACTTCATCTTCAACAAGAAAACCGGCTAATGGCAAAATACCGGATCCCAAAAATAATACAGCAAAAAAGCCATAAAATAATACACTAACAATAAAGATAATCCAACCAAAAAGAATAAATGTAAAGATGTCATCGAAACCATTAAACTGACTAAAGAACGTTGGAATTATTGTCCATGCATTTGTAAGGCCAAGCGTAATTGATATTACAAAGGGTAATGTAATTAAAAATGATAAAACGGCATCTTTAAAGCCATCATTTTTAATAATAATGGATATGAAAACAATCGCAAGCAACACCGCTGCAGTACCAATCATAATGTAGAACGTATTGGCATCAGCAAAGGCTTGCACTGCATCTCCGACATCTAAAAAACTGCCACTGATTAAGAACAGTAATATACCGACAATGGCTACTGGGATCAATACCCAAATCCACGGAATTTCAAAAAAAATAATCATTTTTTGCACCTCCATAATCTTATCTTTCAGTTTTAAAACAATTATAACACATATGTGTTCATATGTCAAGCTAAATTTACACATATGTAGACTTTTGAATACTTATGTATGATTCATTTGTCGGTACATATCATACACTTAATCAAAAGGAGTGATGATATGTTCGAACCGATGCTTGACCCTAAAATAGTTGGAGACGCTATATGTAAAATCAGACGAAGCAAAAAAGTGAGTCAAGATGTCTTAAGCGGTCTTGCCGGAATTGGCAGAACTCATTTAAGCGCGATTGAAAGAGGCGAAAGAAAACCGACACTTGAAACACTTTACAGGATTTCCATAGCTTTGAATATGAAAATGAGTGACATTGTGCTGGAGATTGAAAGAGAACTGGATAAATGATTTAGTAGATTTGACAGTTTTTGTCTGATTCGATAAAGTTGCTGATATTTTTTGAGTGAAACACTTGAAAATTTTTGCTTGTTGTTATAAAATGTCTGTTGGTTATGTAATACTATAATTATGAATCAATTTCTATCGAAAGGAAAGAAAAACACATGATGAATGTACTGAACAAGAAGTCTGTTGAAGACATTGACGTAAGCGGAAAGAAAGTTCTTGTCCGCTGTGACTTCAATGTCAAGATGGAAAACGGAGTAATCACCAGCGACAAGAGAATCGTTGCTTCCCTTCCGACCATCAAATATCTTCTCGACCACAACGCAAAGGTTATTCTTTGCTCACATCTCGGCAGACCCAAGGGCGAGTTCAAGCCTGAATTTTCACTGGCTCCCGTCGCAAAGAGACTTGGCGAGCTTCTCGGCATCGAAGTGAAAATGGCTAAGGACGTTGTCGGCGACAGCGCAAAAGAGCTTGCCGCTTCTTTAAAAGAGGGCGAAGTGATGCTTCTTGAAAACGTTCGTTTCCACGCAGAAGAGACCAAGAACGATCCTGAATTTTCAAAAGCTCTTGCCTCCCTTGCCGAAATTTATGTAAACGACGCTTTCGGCT
>JBJFHV010000146.1:0-14443 GCA_051894015.1 Acutalibacteraceae bacterium
CAACAGCTTTGCCTTGTGCGAAAGGGCAAGCGCCAAGGAAAACTTGACCTTCATTCCGGCGGAAAGCGCAGACGGCGTTTTGTTCTCATCGAGCGAAAACAGATTCATGTATTTCCAATAGGCTTCGTCATCCCACTCACCGTAAAACTCTTTCGTCACCGAAGCAATTGTCCTGAGCTTCTTTTTCGGGTAAAAATTCACGGCACCCGAGACGTAGCCGATTTTTTGCTTGATTGCTGACTCATCGTCCGAAAAGCTTTTTCCGAATACGGTGATTTCTCCGGAAGACGCCGAAACCAGATTCAGAATACACCCGAGCGTCGTGGATTTTCCGGCTCCGTTACGACCGATGAAGCCGGTGATCTTCCCTTCCTCGAGCGAAAACGAAACGTCGGAAAGCGAAAAACCGGGATAGGTTTTATTCAGCTTCCTGACTTTAAGAATACTCATTTTTCTTCCTCTCCTTTTTCGCCGCCGAAAATTTTCTCGGCAAGTGCCAGAATTGAGTCCTTCGGCGGAATGGCGATTCCCTGTTTTTTGTCACCTAAAATCAGCAGCGTGTCACCCGGTTTAATGTCAAACATGTCTCTTGCTTCTTTCGGAATCACAATCTGTCCCTTTTCGCCTACTTTTACCATCCCTGCATATTTATCTTTCGGAAAAGTCATGTTGCAGCCTCCTTTGGGTATGAAAAGTATGATTTATTATACTGATTATACTCCGTCCTTTTGATTTGTCAATAGCCAAAACAAAAAAGACGCAGCCGAAGCCGCGCCCGATTGGTCATTCATCAGATCAGCCGAATACCCTTGCCAGCATCTGTAAAAATGCCCCGATAAAGCTGAACAATTCCGACGGAAGTCTGATCTCGGTGATGTCGATTTCGGCAAAGTCAAACATTTCGAAGAGACTCGCCGCCGTTTCGGAGTTGTCTTTCACCGGTTCGAGAATGGCAGCCGCCGCAATGTGAAGTGCCAGCTCTCCTGCAATTCTCTTGTAGTCCATCAGACTGACGTTTTCGGTCTTTCCGGTCAAAGCATCCTTTTGCTTTTCGGTCATTTTTTCAACCGTCTTTGCAAAAACACTCAGATTGGCGATTTCCGGATGTTCGCTGATTCTGACGGCAATATAGACGGTTTCTTCTCCCGACGACAGAACGGTTGCCGAATAAGTAGCGCTGTCGGCAATTTCAGAAGCAAGCTGTTCGGCTTCTTCAGCACTGACGTTGATGAAGATGTACTCCGAAACCGAAGCCGCCACCTGCCCGGCAGTCATTCTTTTGCCGGTTTTGACAGCGTTATAAAGCTCGTCGCTGAGAATCACCTCGTCGTTTTCATCTGCTCCGATTAAGGCTTTCACGACTTCTGCCATCACAGTTTCAAGCCTTTGACCCGAAACCGACGGCTCACTTGCCGCAAAAGAACTGATCCCGAAGGACATCAGAAGCATCAGAGCCGAAAGAAAAACCGCAATCAATCTTTTCATGATATTTCCTCCTTTCATTATTAAGATTTATTAAATTACATCAGAAATTTATCAAATGTTTCAGATGAATTCAACATGAAAATTCTCCTTTTTTTATTCATTTATATAAGAAACGTCGCCTAAAAATGTAAAAAAGTACATAAAAAAATTCGCCTGAATACGACGAAAACTGAGCAAACTACTAAAGATTTAATTTTGAAGATAAAAAACTTGAAATTTGACTCAAATGTGAATATCATATTAGATAATGTTTTATAATGGGGTGATTTTTGGAAATGAAAAAAGTTCGCTTTACTGAAACTGTTCTTCGTGACGCCAACCAGTCGCTTATGGCAACACGAATGAAATTCGAACAGTTCGAAGAAATACTGCCCGTTCTGAATAGCGCCGGCTATTATTCGCTTGAATGCTGGGGCGGCGCAACGTTTGATTCGTGTCTTCGTTATCTTGATGAGGATCCTTGGGAAAGACTGCGCAAAATCAAAGAAAAATGTCCCGATACCAAGCTTCAGATGCTCCTCAGAGGGCAGAATCTTTTAGGCTACAAGCATTATCCCGACGATGTCGTCCGACTGTTTGTCAGAAAGTCCGTAGAAAACGGTATTGACATTATCCGTATTTTTGACGCTCTCAATGATCTGAGAAATATTGAGGTTGCCGTTGACGAAACGCTGAAATGCGGCGCACACCCGTCCGGCACAATCTGCTACACAACAAGCCCCATACACACTCTTGAAAGCTTTGTCAGTCAGGCAAAGGATATGGAAAAAATGGGCGTGCAGTCAATCTGCATAAAAGATATGGCGGGAATCCTTTCCCCCTCGGACGCATACGAGCTTGTCAAGGCCATCAAAGAAAGCGTCAATCTGCCGCTTGTCGTTCATACGCATTCAACAACGGGACTCGGCGCGCTTACACTTTTAAAAGCCGTTGAAGCCGGTGCAGACGTTATTGATACGGCTATTTCCTGCTTCTCCGGCGGAACGTCACAGCCGCCGACAGAGGCTCTTTCCTATGCCCTCGGTCAGATGGGCTATGACACGGGACTCAACACGAAAAAACTTAAGAAAATCAATGATTTCTTTAAACCCGTCCGTCAGGAAGCACTCGACAGCGGCATCTTAAACCCTGTTGTACTTGGCACCGACACCGACGCCCTCGCTTATCAGGTACCCGGCGGAATGCTTTCAAATCTTGTCGCTCAGCTTACCGCCGCCGGAAAGCTTGACAAGTTTGAAGAAGTGCTCGCGGAAGTTCCGAAGGTCAGAAAAGATCTCGGCTATCCGCCGCTTGTCACCCCCTTAAGCCAGATGGTCGGCGTTCAGGCAACCTCCAATGTTCTCAACGGAGAACGCTACAAGAGCATTTCGAAAGAAATTCAAAACTATATCGGCGGTTTTTACGGAAAAGCGCCCGGCGAAATCGACAAAGCACTTTCGGACCGAGTTCTTGACGGGAAAGAGCCTGTCACCTGCCGCTTCGCCGACACACTCGAGCCGTACTTTGAAAAGGCAAAGGAAGAAATCGGCGATCTTGCCAAGTCGGACGAGGACGTGCTTTCCTATATCGCTTTCCCCGTTCAGGCGGAAGCCTTCTTAAAAGAAAGAGCCGAAAAGGAAAAGCACACCTATCACTATACCATTAAACAAATGTAAAAGGAGTTGAATCCGATATGCTCTTTACCAGTGAGTATTCTATGAAAATGGGAATCGGCGAAGCTCTTATGACTGCGGTAATCGGAATTTCGACCGTCCTTATGATTCTTACCATCATCGCAGTGCTGATTATGCTCGTATCAAAAGTCATAAGACTGATTGAAGCAAAAACCGCAAAGCCTGCCGAGACCGGCGCGCCGGCGTCCCCGACGGCCGCACCGCCCGCTGCCGTTCCGCTTCCCGATACCGAATCGCAGGGTGAGCTGATTCTGGAAAACGTTGACGAGCCGACAGCCGCCGTTATCATGGCGATTGTCAGCAACAAAAGCGGGATTCCGCTCAACAGACTTAGCTTCAAGTCAATCAAGCTACTGGAGGACGATAAAAAATGAAATATGTAGTATCTTTAAACGGCAAAAACTATGAGGTCGAAGTTACCGAAAGCGACGCGGTTTTAACGAAAGTAACCGATGCTCCGGTTCAGTCTCCGGCTGCCGCTGCTCCTGTTCAGCAAGCTGCTCCGGCTGCCGCTCCTGCCGCGCAGGCGCCCGTTTCCGGCGGAACAAACATTGTTTCTCCGATGCCCGGAACGATTCTTTCCGTCAACGTCACCGTCGGACAGGCTGTAAAAGCCGGCGACGTGTTGATGGTGCTTGAAGCGATGAAGATGGAAAACGACATTGTGGCTTCAGCTGACGGCACAGTAAAACAGCTTCTTGTCTCCAAGGGCTCAACCGTTAACACAGACGACGTTCTTGCGGTTATTTAAGCGCAGGAAAGAAAGGAGATTTCCCTGATGGAAATGATTAAAAACGTCCTTGTCGGTCTGTGGGAGGCTTCGGGAATCAACGCCCTTTTTGAAGGCGGCGCCTTTCATTGGCAAAATCTTGTGATGATTCTTGTCGCCTGCGTGCTTTTGTATTTCGCAATTGCCAAGAAGTGCGAGCCGCTTTTGCTTGTTCCGATATCCTTCGGTATTCTTCTTGCCAACCTCCCCGGTGCAGGTCTTATGGACGACCCGACCGGACTTATGGACACAACAAACGTGATAGCCGGGGCGCACTGGTACGAAACAGGCGTCTTGCGGCTGATTTACGCCGGCGTAAAAAGCAGTGTTTTCCCCTGCCTGATTTTCCTTGGCGTCGGCGCTATGACGGACTTCGGTCCGCTTCTCTCGAACCCTGTCAGCTTGCTTTTGGGAGCGGCGGCACAGCTTGGCATCTATATTGCCTTTATTATTGCCATTCTTCTGGGCTTCACGCCGCAGGAGGCGGCTTCCATCGCCATCATCGGCGGAGCGGACGGACCGACAGCGATTTTCGTTGCCAGTAAATTGGCGGCGGAGCTTTTGGGGCCGATTGCGATTGCCGCCTATTCGTATATGGCGCTGATTCCGTTTATTCAGCCGCCTATTATGAAGCTTCTTACGACCGAAAAGGAAAGAAAGGTCGAAATGAAACAGCTTCGGAAAGTCAGCAAGACCGAAAAGATCGTATTCCCTGTTGTTGTTCTTCTCATCTGCGCCTTCATGCTGCCGTCGGTAGCGCCCCTTCTGGGTATGCTCATGCTCGGTAACCTCTTCAGAGAATGTGGCGTTGTGGAAAGACTGAGTGACACGGCGCAGAATGCACTGATGAACATCGTCACGATCATGCTCGGACTCACCGTCGGTGCAACCGCCAACGGTCAGAGCTTCCTGCAGATTAAAACACTCATGATCGTTGCACTCGGACTGCTTGCGTTCTGCTTCTCAACAGCAGGCGGCGTTCTTCTCGGAAAGCTTTTATATGTCATCACCAAAGGAAAGGTCAATCCTCTTATCGGCGCGGCAGGCGTTTCCGCCGTACCGATGGCGGCGAGAGTCGCGCAAAGTGAGGGCAGAAAGTACAACCCGACAAATTTCCTTCTGATGCATGCCATGGGACCGAATGTTGCCGGTGTTATCGGCTCAGCCGTTGCGGCAGGCTTCCTGCTTGCTATGTTCAAATAAAACATCAGATTCAGAGGTCAGCTTGCAGATTTCGGACGCAGATGTCAGAAATCAGAACTGACCTCTTATTTTAAAGAGTAAACAACAAATAAAAAAAGAAGGCTCGGTATGAAAATTTTTCTGATTGTAATTACTTGTATTCTTACATTGATACTTCTGGCTCTTGTCGCTTTCGCGGTCTCGTATAAGTTTCACTCGTCGGCAAGCACCGAAACACTCGGTAAGGAAAAAACGATTTACACAACCAAGGACAACGGCTGTCGGATTGCCAATATCCCGTATAACGATTATCTTGAAGACGCAAAAGCCGGAAACGGAATCATTCCCGAGGGCTTAAAGGAAGAAAACACGCCCGAAGAAAATACGGCGGCGATCGAAAAAGCAATCGCCGAAGCAGGCCAATCGGGTTCGGCGGTTGTGATTCCGAAAGGGACCTACAAAATTTCAACTGTAAGACTTCAAAGCAATATCACCTTATATATAGAAAAAGGTGCCGTACTTATTTCGCAATCGTATGATGAAAATCAGGTCAGCAAAACGCCGCTCGAAAAAGCAGTTATTCTTGCCGAAAACTGTGAGAATATCTTCATTACGGGCGGCGGAACCATAGACGGCAACGGCCTTACATATACCAATGAACCGGAGAAGGACGAGCCGCTTTACGCACTCAAAAGCTTCAATCTATATACCCGTGTTCTCGAAGCAAGAAAACGCATCAGAATGGCCAAAGAAGGCGACCGGGCAAATATTCTGCGGCTTGAAAACTGCAAAAACGTCACAGTGGACGGAATTGTTCTCAAGGACAGTGCCTTCTGGACGGCCGTCTTTGTAAGCTGTGAAAACGTGAAGATTAAAAATTTCATCATTGACAGCCATTTACACATCGCAAACGGCGACGGTATTGATATCACGGGAGGCAAGGATTACGAAATATCACATTGCTTTATTGCAACGGCGGACGACGGGATTGTTTTAAAATCAATTGACAGCAAAATTGAAAACGTCACCGTTACCGACTGTACGATCTGCTCGTTTGCGAACAACTTCAAAATCGGTACGGAAACCGAATACGATATTTCCGACATCACCGTGAAAGACTGCTATTTCTTCATGCCTGACGGAATCACCGGCGGATACAGCGGACTTGCCGTCGAAAGCGCGGACGGAGCCAACATCAAAAGCGTCTGCATAACGGACATTGAAATGCAGGGCGTGTCCTCGCCGCTTCTTATCTGGCTCGGGAACCGGCTTAGAAGAGGCCGCGACACGGTTGGCTCAATAGAAAACATAACGGTAGAAAACATCCATGCCGAAAAAGTAGAAATGCCGTCGGCGGTAACGGGAATAAAGGGCCATAATGTCAAAAATGTCACTTTAAAAGGATTTGATACCAAATACCGTAACACCGAGCAAAACCTTTCGGTCAAAAAGAACCCTGACGAAAAATCCATGAGCGGTTATCCGGAAAGCACTAGAGTTTCGCATATTTATTTTATTTCCCACAAGTTCAGCAAATACTGGAGTCTGCCGAGTTACGGACTGTTTACGAGAAACACCGAAAACCTGACCGTAGAGAATTTTCACTGTACAAAGAGAACGGCGGACACCCGTGAGTGCTTTTGTTACCAAAATAATATATAAATATTAAAATTTATGTTTTCTTAAATAGCATTGCTTTTTTAACTTTCATTTAAGGTAACCCCCTTATACTTCTAAACGTGCGATGGGGATTGTAGCGTGTTTTTTTCCGATTTTTCACGCTGCTCCCTCTTCCCCATTGCACTCCCCTCTCCTTTCAAATTTTAATGCAAGGCAGTCGTAGTTTTACGGCTGTCTTTGTCATATATATTGAAAATCGCAATGTCCCGTTGTTTTTCGAATAAAGTTTATTGACTTTATTGAAACAGCGTGCTAAAATGGTAAAAAAATGTTAAGGAAGAGTGAAAAAAATGAATTGTCCGAATTGTCAAAATCCGTTGCCGCCTGACGTTGCGTTCTGTCCGGAGTGCGGCTTTCAGCTTGTTCAGGAACAGCCGGAACCGACGATAAATGAACCCACTTATTATCCGCAGCAGCCGACCTATCCGCAGCAGCCCAATCCCACCGAGCCCGCTGCGCCGAAAAAGGATTCTTCCAAGGTTTTGATTGCCATAATTGCCGTCCTGGTGGTTGTCATCATTGTGGGTGCGGCGATGATCTTTATGAACAAAGACAAGGGCAGCGATACACAGCCGACAACAGACTCCGCAACAACGCTTTCCGCCTTCGGGGACAATACGGCTGCCGCCAATGCCGATGTCACGCCGGCGGACAACACAACCTCCTCAACGGACAACGGTCCGACGAACGTCACCATGCCGGACAAGTTATATACAACCGAGATTTATTATGTTATTGAGCCCACGGGCGTTTTGCTCAAGAGCGGTCCGAGTGACTCGACAAACACCCTGCTCAAAATCAATTACGACAGTACGATCGAAATCCGCGGCGGAAAAGACAGCGATGACAGCTGGGTTTATATCTACTACCGTGAAGCCGACGCTTACGGCTGGGTAACCGCCAATCAGATTTCCCAGACCAAGCCTTCAACCGCAAAGCCGGCCGATATTCAGGCCGCTCCCTCCAATAACCTTACCGTTATCTATTACAGCCCGAGTTACGGTGCTTATGTTGACGTAAACAGCAGTAACAAGCATCTGTACTTACGATCCACCCCCGATACTGCCTCGAAAACAAATATTATCGAATCCATGGATCACGCGGATTATATTACCGTTTACGGCTATCTTGAAAGCAATCCGAGCTGGCTTTATATCGGACATAACGGCAATTACGGCTTCGCCTACAGCGGTTATATTTCCAATTCCAAGCCGTCAAGTTCAACCTACAGCACCGGTACAATTTACTATTTTGACAGTATCCGGGAGGGCTGGGTAAGACCCAGCGACGGTCTTATTTTAAGATCCGGTCCCGGCAAGGGGTATTCAAAAATCCTCACCATGCCGCAGGGATCCTATGTTGAAGTTATCGGAAAAGTGAACGGAAGCAATTGGGTTTATTTGCGGTATTACCGGAACGGAACAACGTATACAGGCTACTCCGACGGATCCTACCTGAATTATTAAAATCTTCAATATGCATCCATTATGCGTCGTTTTACCGCGGCGCATATTTTGTTAACACTGATAAATAAGTTTATTTAATTTTTAAGTTTCGCTTCTATCATATTGTCATCGGATTTTATTAGAATGATGATTGGCAGGTGAGCGTTTTGCCTTATACGGTCGGGACGGACGAGCTTAGCTTTTACGGCAGCAGTCTTTCCGCTTTTCAGATTATAATCGACGATATTATCGAAACTGCCGAAGCCTCGGGCTATGTCGAACATACGAAATACAGAATAAAAAGTCTTGATTCCGTTAAGGCTAAACTAAACAAAAAAGGACTTGACTATTCAAAAGAAAACGCTGTTCGCTATCTTTATGACTTGGCCGGGGTAAGACTTATCTGCAAATATGCCGACGAAATCGAAAAGCTTTTTCTTTGTTTCAAAAACCATCCCGACTTCGAAGTCGTCAGAACAAAAGACTACATAACCAACCCGAAGCCCAACGGTTACCGGAGTTTTCACACCGTTGTCAAAAAAGAAGTATTGACCCCGTCGGGCAGACAACCGGTTTATGCCGAAATTCAGATACGCACAATTTCTATGGACAGTTGGGCAAGTCTTGAACATCAGCTGAAATACAAAAAACATATCAAAAACGAAGCGATGATCGTTTCGGAACTGAAAAAATGCGCCGATGAAATGTATTCCAGTGAGATCTCACTCATGACGCTCAGAGATTTAATCAACGAAAGCTAAAATAAGATAACGGAGGAAATATTATGAGACTTTTACTTGCCGAAGACGAAAAAGATCTTTCAAAAGCACTTTGCGCGGTACTCAAGCACAACAACTATTCCGTTGACCCCGTTTATAACGGCAATGATGCGCTTGACTACGGTCTTTGCGAAAATTATGACGGCATTATTCTTGATCTGATGATGCCCGGAAAAAACGGTCTTGAGGTGCTCGAACAGCTTCGCGAAAAAGGGATTTCAACGCCCGTACTGATCCTCACGGCAAAAGCCGAAGTCGAAGACAGAATCGTCGGCCTTGATAAGGGAGCCGACGACTACCTGACCAAGCCGTTTGCCATGGGCGAGCTTCTGGCAAGAATCCGGGCAATGACAAGAAGAAAGTCCGAGTTTTCCCCGAATCTTCTTCAGCTCGGCAATCTTTCACTCAACAGGGAAACCTTTGAGCTTTCAACCGAACACGGCTCCTTCCGTCTGGGAAACAAGGAATTTCAGATGATCGAAATGCTCATGAACAACCCCAACCGTCTTATTTCGACCGAGCAGTTCATGGAGCGCATCTGGGGCTATGATACCGAAGCGGAAATCAACGTTGTCTGGGTATATATTTCTTATCTTAGAAAAAAGCTGTCCTCTCTGAATGCAAACCTTGAAATCAAGGCAACAAGAGGCGTCGGATATACGCTGGAGGAAAAGCAATGCTGAAAAAGCTTCAGCGTAAATTCATTTCCATTGCGCTGTTAGCCCTCGTTATCATCGTCTGGGTTCAGATGTTCGCCGTCAACGCAATGAATGTTTATCAAAGAGATTCCGAGGTCCGGAATATCCTTTATATTATTGCCGAAAACGGCGGCGTATTTCCCAACAGCTACCATGACAGCGGAACAGACTACGTTGATTCCATTTTAAATCCGTTTAAAAAAGTTCAGATAACAATCGAAACCCCCTATTCTACAAGATATTTTGTTGTCAAACTCAACAATAATACCGTAACCGATATTTCGACGGAAAACATAGCCGCCGTTTCCGACCGCGACGCATTCGAATATGCCTCCCAGGTTTTCAAAAGGGGTCCCGGTTTCGGTTTTCTTGACGATTATCGGTATTATTACGCAACCGACAGCAACTCAGGAAACTCCATCATCGTTTTTATTGACTTCAGCCGTGAATTCGAAGCAACCTTCAAGCTGTTTTCGCTTTCCTTGCTTGTCGGTTTTGTTTGTATCATCGTCTTGCTTTATCCCGTTTACAAGCTTTCAAAAAACGCAATCCGTCCGATTGAAAAAAGCATCGAGAAGCAAAAGCAGTTTATTACGGACGCAGGACATGAGCTGAAAACACCGATTGCCATCATCAACGCCGACGCAGAGGTACTCGAAATGTGCGAGGGCGAAAATGAATGGATCACAAGTATCAAAAATCAGACCAAGCGCCTGGACGGACTAGTCAAAAATCTTGTCACGCTTTCAAAGCTTGACGAAGAGAAGCTGAAAAACAAGGACACCACGTTTTGTATCAGCGACGCCGTGACCGAAACGGCACAAAACTTCGAAACGCTTGCCGCAAAAAACGAAGTTTCGCTTGAATATAACATAACGCCCAATCTCATGTACACCGGAAACGAGGGCGAAATCAAACAGCTTACTTCGATTCTCTGCGACAACGCCGTCAAATACTGCACAAAAGGCGGAACGATAAAAATTGCCGTTTACAAGAGCGGAAAAAATACGGTTTTCTCTGTTTTCAACGACTGCGAATACATCGATAAGAGTAAACTCGATATGCTGTTTGACCGTTTTTACCGCGCCGACTCTTCCAGAGCGAGAGAAACGGGCGGTTACGGAATCGGTCTTTCCATCGCTCAGGTTATCGTTCAGCGGCACAAAGGAAAGATCACCGCAACAAGCGACGATTCAAAATCCATTCTCTTTAAGGTCGTTCTTTAACGATCCGTGCTTTAGGGGGGAGCAAATATGTCAAAATACAAGGCAGTTTTCAAACGATACGAAAAAAAATACATCGTTACATCTTCTCAGAAAGAAAAGCTTGTCGAAAAGATGCTTGAATATATGACGCCCGATGAATACGGTCAGAGTACGATATGCAATATCTATTTTGACACGCCCGATTTCAGGATCATTCGTTCGTCAATCGAAAAGCCGCTCTTTAAAGAAAAGCTCAGACTCCGCTCTTACGGGGTGCCCGAACACGACAGCAACGTTTTTGTTGAACTGAAGAAGAAATATAAAGGTGTCGTTTACAAAAGACGCGTCCATATGAGCTACGTTGACGCTTTGGAATTTCTGATAAACGGGGTTTGTCCCGAGAAGGTCAATCCCCAGGTTCTTAATGAAATCAACTATTTTATTTCGGTTTATCCGGGAATCCGGCCCACCGTTTCGCTTTTTTACGACCGGACCGCCTATTACGGAAAAACCGACCGTGAATTCCGGATTACTTTCGATAACAACATCCGGTTTCGCAACAAAAATCTTGACCTTGCAAAAGGCAGTGAAGGTTATTCGCTTTTAGACGCAGATAAAAGCATTATGGAAATAAAATGCATTGGCTCCATGCCGTTGTGGCTGACGGCTGAACTTGACCGGATGGAAATTTTCCCGTCTTCCTTTTCCAAATACGGAAGCGCTTACAGGGTCATGATGTCAGGGCCTGTAAAGGAAACACCGGAACCAGTGAAAGAAGCAGTAAATATATAATTTTTTTGGAGGAATAAAATGAACAGTATCTTTCAATCCATTCTCTCAGCAACCATGACGCCGTTTGCGTTTATCGTCTGTATGGTCACTTCTCTCGTACTCGGTCTTGTCATTGCCCTGACCTACATTTACACAACGAAGAAACACTCCTCGGGCTTCGTGGTTACACTTGCTCTGATTCCCGCCGTTGTTCAGATCATCATTCTTCTTGTCAACGGGAATCTCGGCGCAGGCGTCGCCGTTGCCGGAACGTTCAGTCTGGTCAGATTCAGAAGTATCCCCGGAACCGCAAAGGAAATCGGCGCTATTTTCATCGCGCTTGCGACCGGTCTTGCAACCGGTATGGGATACATAGGCTTTGCTGTTATTTTCACGGCGATCATGGTCGGTATGCTCTTTCTTTACACAAAACTCGGTTTCGGCGGAACCAGAACCAAAAGCAGCCGTTCTCTTACCGTTGTGATTCCCGAGTCGCTCAACTATACCGAAGCGCTGACTCCCATAATGAAAAAATATACAAGCGAATATGAGCTTGTCACCGTTAAGACAACAAATATGGGAAGTCTTTTCAAGCTGACCTACGAAATTAAGCTTAAAGACGAGAAAAAAGAAAAAGCTTTCATTGATGAACTTCGCTGCCGCAACGGAAATCTTGAAATTATCTGCGGTCAGGGTTCTCAGGGTCAGGAAATTCTTTAATAAATCTTTTCGGCCTAAACGAGGTGATATTTATGAAATCCGCAAAATCACTTTTATCCATTCTGCTATCTTTCAGTCTGATCCTGCCTGCTGTCGGATGCGCCAACTCAAAAGGTCCGGACAAAACGCTTGAAACAGCCGTACCGATTGAATCTGAAAACGAGTCTGAAACAACGAAAGCAACCACCCAGGCACAAACACAGCAGGAGTCATTTGACACCTACGTTATTTTAAATGATGCGGATACCACAATCGACGGCGACGGCGTTACATTCGAAAATAACGTCCTCACCATATCCGAACCGGGAAGCTATTCAATAAAAGGCACGCTTTCGAACGGCCACATACTTGTCAATTCTCCCGACTCTGACAAAAAAGTCAAGCTTTACCTGAATTCGGTAACCATTCACTGTGATGACACCGCACCCATTTATATCGAAGAATCGGGAAAAGAGACCGTAATCATCCTGCCCGACGGCAGCAGCAGCACCCTTTCCGACAACGCAGACCGGACGGTCCCCGAAGATGAAAATGCCGAATATGCCACAGCGGTTATTTACAGCAAGGACGACTTGCAGATAGAGGGCAACGGCTCTCTTACGATTGAGGCAAACTTCAACAAAGGCATATTCAGCAAAGACGATCTGCAGATCCGCGGCGGAACACTTACCGTCAACAGCAAGGACGACGCTATCCGAGGCAAGGACAGCGTTGAAATCACAGGCGGTTCTTTCAATCTCACAAGCGGCGGCGACGCCATCCGTACAAGCAACGAAACCGACAGCGACAAAGGAAATATTCTTATAAGCGACGGCACGTTTACCATCACAAGCGAGCTTGACGGGATTCAGGCGGTTTCGGATCTCACGATTTCCGGCGGTGAATTCAAGATCACGACCGGCGGAGGCAGCGGTGAAATAAAAAGCGAACAAGAACGGGGCTTCGGCTCTTTCAAAGGAATCAGACCGCCGGACAGCAGCACCGAAGAGGCACAAAGCGAGAATACTGTCTCTTCAAAAGCGATTAAAGGAAAAAGCATCAGCGTAAAAGGCGGCACATTTGAAATTGACAGTCTTGACGACGCATTCCATTCTGATTCCTCTTTGAGTCTTACTTCCGGCTCACTGACCGTCAAAAGCGGGGACGACGGCATTCATGCCGAAACCGCGCTTGCAATTTCGGGCGGAAACATCAAGATTCTTCAAAGCTATGAAGGTCTCGAAGGCGAAACCATCAAAATATCCGACGGTACCGTTTATGTCGTTTCTTCTGACGACGGAATGAACGCCGCTTCTTCCTCGGAACAAAGTGAAAACCCCGACGCGCCGTGGGCAAACGCAGAAAACAATCCGCCTCAAAACGATCCGCAGGAAAACAGTCAGTCACCAAGTCCTGTACAGACCGGTATGACATTCGGTAAAAACCGTCCGAGCGGAAAAGGCGGCAATGGCGGCGGAATGGACAGCTATAACAGCGCAAACGTCATCGAAATCAGCGGCGGAAACATTACCGTGAATGCGGACGGCGACGGAATCGATTCGAACGGCGACATCAAGATGAGCGGCGGAACGGTAACTGTCTTCGGTCCCGAATCGAGCGGAAACGGCGCTCTTGACTATGCCGGCTCGTGCGTCGTGACCGGCGGAACCCTCTTAGCCGCCGGAAGCAGCGGAATGAGCCAGAGCGTTTCAAGCGGTTCCGTACCGTGTGTCAATATCAGCTGTGATGTTTCGGCAAACACGGTATTTGCCCTTTTGAACGAAAAGGAAGAAACCGCAGTCTGCTTTACTTCCCCCAAGCGTTTTACAAGCGTTGTTTTCGCAAGCGACACGCTCTCTGACAATGAAAAGCTCAGCGCTTATACCGGCGGAAGCTGCAGCGGAACGAACGAAAACGGCGTTTATGTCGGCGGAAGCTACACAAAGGGCACACTTTCGGGTCAGTACAACGCCGGCTGAAAAAGGCAACCTCTAAAAACTCCAGGCGTTTGGCATAGTGCACAAATGATGTCGGATTTTAGGCAAAAATCCGCAGGA
>JBJFHV010000147.1:0-2852 GCA_051894015.1 Acutalibacteraceae bacterium
TTGTTGAAAAACTCAATCTGTCTGTTACCACGTCAGGCACAAAAGAGATCAGACTAACTATCAACAAGACAAACTAAAATTTATCGTAGTATTCTCAACATCTGACACATAAAAAGGAGATTTTTAAAATGCAGCTTACAAACGCCGAACGTGCCGCAACGCTTGTCGAAGCGATGCCGCATATTCAGAAATATACCAATCGGGTAGTCGTCATCAAATACGGCGGCAGTGCCATGATTGACGAAAAACTCAAGGACGCCGTTATGGGCGACATCGTTCTGCTTTCCCTTGTCGGCGTCAAGCCGGTGCTCGTTCACGGCGGCGGACCTGAAATCAACGATATGCTGACCCGTGTCGGCAAAAAGAGCGAGTTTCTTGACGGACTTCGTGTCACCGATAAGGAAACGATGGACATCGTGCAGATGATTCTTGCCGGAAAGGTCAATAAGGATCTTGTCAAGCTGATCCAGAGTAAGGGCGGAAACGCTATCGGTATCTGCGGCGCGGACGGAAAGATGATTCATGCAAAGCCGCTTGATGACGCGCACGGCTATGTCGGTGAAATCGTCGATATTGACCCCGACCCGATCATCGGAATCCTTGATTATAACTATATTCCCGTTGTGTCAACCGTCGGAATCGACGACAGCGGCAATTCCTATAACATCAACGCCGATACCGCGGCAGCCGCTATCGCAGCGAAGCTGAACGCCGAATGCCTGATCACTCTCACCGATACGAAAGGTATACTCGGCGATAAGGACGATCCGTCCACGCTGATACACCGCATAAAAATTGACGAAGCTCCGAAGCTTGTTGCCGACGGCGTAATCAGCGGCGGTATGATTCCGAAGCTTGAGGGCTGTGTCAAGGCGGTCAGAAGCGGCGTCAGAAAGGTATTTGTGATTGACGGACGGGTTCCCCATTCGATTCTTATCGAGCTTTTCACCGATGAAGGTATGGGAACCATGATCAGAAAATAAGGAGACGGATACAATGAATACAAGACAGCTTGATTCGGATTATATTGCACATACCTATGCACGCTTCCCCTTAGAAATCGTAAGCGGAGAGGGTGCCGTTTTGACGGACGCAGACGGAAAGCAATATCTTGACTTCGGGAGCGGTATCGCCGTCAATACGTTTGGTACGGCGGACAGTGAATGGATAGACGCCGTCACAAAGCAGCTATCCCTTTTTCAGCATACATCCAATCTTTACTATTCAAAGCCGTGCGCCGAGCTTGCGAAAATGCTTTGTGAAAGAACCGGAATGAAAAAAGTGTTCTTCTGTAATTCCGGAGCGGAGGCCAATGAATGTGCGATTAAGCTTGCAAGAGCCTATGGCGAAACAAAAGGCGAGGGGTATCGAAATATTATTGCCCTGAAAAACAGCTTCCACGGACGGACGCTTGCCACGCTTGCGGCGACGGGACAGGACGTTTTTCACGAGAAATTTCAGCCTTTGCCGGGCGGCTTTGTGTTTGCCGAAGCGAACAATACCGAGTCGCTTCGTGAAGTTGCCGAAAGCAATAAGTGCTGCGCCGTGATGCTTGAGACGGTTCAGGGTGAGGGCGGCATCAATGTGTTGACCGATGAATTTATGAATGCAGTAAGAGATGTCGCCGAAAAGTACGACCTGCTGATCGTCGTTGACGAGGTACAGACCGGAAACGGCAGAACCGGTAAGCTTTACTCTTATATGCATTACGGCTTTACGCCCGATGTTTTTACCACTGCCAAAGGGCTTGGCGGCGGACTTCCGATCGGCGCCTGTGTGATGGGCGAAAAGGCGGAGAATCTGTTTTCACCGGGAGATAACGGCTCGACCTTCGGCGGAAATCCGGTTGTGTGTGCCGGCGCAGTGAACATTCTTTCAAGACTGACCGACGAATTCATTTGTGAGGTTGCCGAAAAAGGCGAATACCTGAAAAAGAAGCTGGAAAGCATCAGCGGTGTCACCGAGGTCAGCGGCAGGGGTTTTATGCTCGGCTTACTTTCGGAAAAAGACTGTGCCGGAATTATTGCCGAAGCAAGAGAAAAAGGGCTGCTTCTTCTGAAAGCCAAAAACAAGGTGCGTCTGCTTCCGCCGCTTACGGTCACCAAAGAGCAGATCGACAAGGCCGTCGAAATAATTGCGGAATGTGTAAACGGATAAGATTTGACAAACTAAAATAAAGAAAAACGGAGCGATCAGACTCCGTTTTTTGTATATATTCCATCGGCCTGTGCCGAAGAATCCGCCTTATACTTTCGCAGCCGGCGGTTGAAATCAATTGTGCACGCTGTTTTTACCTGCGTTTTATCTCGACACGGACAAAGGAAACATCGAGGGTGTATTCGTTATTCTTGATGTCAACAAAATGTATCTTAAGATTGAATTTACCGTCCTGCTGTCGGCTGAGCGTGTCACCGAGCCACCAGTGGTTATCTCTGTTTTCTGCAAGATCGAAATCTGCACGGTTAATCTTATATCCGTAAATCAAAATTTCTGTAATGTCTGACTCATAAGCTCCGGACGAGTCAAGCATGATTGAAAGACAGTTCCAAATGGGCGTATCGCCTTTTTTGTACTTTTTCCAGTCAATCGGAATATCAAATTCGCTTACGGACAGTATTTTTGCATCATGCAGGCTTGTCCAATACCAGGAGGGATCATGTTCCATACATACTCCTTTCTGAAAAATCCGCAGTCCCGAACCGGAAACTGCGGATTGAAAAATCAGTTCAGTTTACTTGCTCTTTTTCTTCGCCAGTGAACGCTGAACGGCTTTGACGATTTCTACAATCGGAATGATCGAGAATGCAAGCGCGATTGAAATCAGATAAGCTTCTGCATTGAGCTTTGCGAAA
>JBJFHV010000148.1:0-2841 GCA_051894015.1 Acutalibacteraceae bacterium
CTGATTATCCCCGTTGTCATCACAGTATACGCCGACCACTCATTTACTTTCATCACAAAGACTCCGCCGGCGGCTGTTCTTATCAAGAAAGCTTGCGGAATCGAAAGCGGTTCAGGCGTACCCAACAAGACGAAGGTCGCAACAATTACCGGTGAGCAGGTTAGAAAGATTGCAGAGCAGAAAATGCGTGACTTGAACGCAGCAAGCATCGAAGCCGCCATGAGCATGATTGCCGGAACGGCTCGCAGCATGGGCGTTGTAGTCGCTGACTAACGCTTCCGGGTGGGAGGAAAAATCCGATTAACCACTCTATAGGAGGATATAAGATTATGAAACATGGTAAAAAATATCTTGATAATGTAAAGCTTTACGACAAAGCTGTACTGTTTGATTCTGCGGAAGCGCTTGACCTCGCCGTGAAGACCGCTACCGCAAAATTCGACGAAACTGTTGAAGCACACATCCGTCTCGGCGTTGACTCCCGTCACGCAGACCAGCAGGTCAGAGGTGCCGTTGTTCTTCCGCACGGAACCGGTAAGACTGTTCGTGTTGCCGTTTTCGCTAAGGGTGACGACGCGAAGGCTGCCGAGGCCGCAGGCGCAGATATCGTAGGCGCTGAGGATCTCGTTGCTCAGATTCAGGGCGGATTCATGGATTTCGACGTTGCTGTTGCAACCCCGAACATGATGGGTCTTGTCGGCCGTCTCGGTAAAGTTCTCGGTCCCCGCGGACTTATGCCCAGCCCCAAGGCAGGTACCGTTACTCCGAACGTAGCACAGGCTGTTACCGACGCTAAGGCCGGTAAGATCGAGTACCGTCTTGATAAGACAAACATTATTCACTGCCCGATCGGCAAGGCCTCCTTCGGCACTGAGAAGCTTCTTGAAAACTTCAATACGCTTCTTGATGCTGTTATTAAGGCAAAGCCCGCCGCTGCAAAGGGTCAGTACATCCGTTCCTGTGTTGTTTCCGCAACAATGGGCCCCGGAATCAGAATCAACCCGAACAAGGTTGGTTCCGCTGCATCACAGAACTGATTTCAGGCAAACGCATAAACACATAAAAAAATACTTGACACGGGTGTCCGTGTGTGGTATAATATTCAAGCTGTCAGCCCTAAGACAGCAGGTGTATCACTTAAAGGCTTATGCCGCCTGCCGAGGAACAATCAGCATTAAAGTTACTTTTGACTGTAATGTTGTGCCTTTTCTTCGGTTATGAAGGGAAGGCACTTTCCTTACTCATACACCCGAGGGATAAATATTTCAGGAGGTGAATTCATCTTGCCAAGCGCTAAAGTTTTGGAACAGAAAAAGCAGGTAGTAGCTGAACTTGTTGAAAGACTCAATGCTTCTTGCGCGGGCGTTATCGTAGATTACAAGGGTATCAACGTAACCGACGACACCGCACTTCGTAAAGAGCTTCGTGAGGCCGGCGTTGAATACACGGTTGTGAAGAACACACTTCTTCGTCTTGCAATCGCTTCAACTGAGCTGAGCGGTCTTGAGACTGTCCTTGAAGGAACAACCGCTATTGCCACAAGTGCAGATGATTATGTCGCCGCAGCTCGCATTCTTTGCAAGTTCGCCGACACACACAAAGATTTTGTAATCAAAAACGGCTTCCTTGATGACGAAGTTATCGATGTTGCCAAAGTGACCGGTCTTGCTAAGCTGCCGTCACGCGAAGTTCTCCTTGCTCAGGTTCTCGGCGCATTCCAGGCTCCGATTTCCGCTTTTGCCCGTGCTATTCAGGCAATTGTTGACAAGGACGGCGAAGCTGCTCCTGCAGAAGAAGCAGCACCCGAAGAAGCTCCCGCTGAATAATTGACGGAAGCAAACCAAATTTAACATTTATTTTCATTGGAGGTAAAATACCATGGCATCAGAAAAAATTACTGCTATTATTGAAGAGTTAAAGACACTCACAGTTCTCGAGCTTGCAGATCTCGTTCACGCTGTTGAGGATGAATTCGGCGTATCCGCTGCCGCTGCTGTTGTTGCTGCCGGTCCGGTTGCAGACGCAGGTGCTGCTGCTGAAGAAAAGACTGAGTTTGATCTTGAGCTTACCGAAGTAGGCGCTGAGAAGATCAAGGTTATCAAGGTTGTTCGTGAGATCACCGGCCTTGGACTTAAGGAAGCTAAGGAAGCCGTTGACGGCGCACCGAAGGTGCTGAAGGAAGCTATGAGCAAGGACGACGCTGAAGCTGCTAAGGCTAAGCTTGAAGAAGTCGGCGCTAAGGCTACTCTTAAATAAGTTAAACTGTAACTTTTCCTCATTTTCGTGTTCATTTGGCGCGAAAATGAGGTTTTTCTTTTTTACATCGCTTTGCTGCTTTGCGACAAGTAAAATAAATCCCGCAGACGGTTCCGAATCAATACTTCGGTTGTCTGCGGGATTGCTTATTTTAGGGGGTTAAATCATATTGGTGTAGCCCATCAGGAAGTTGTCCACGGCTTTTGCGCACTCTCTGCCGTCCGCTATGGCGCAGACAACGAGTGACTGACCGTTTTTGCAGTCTCCGGCGGCGAACAGCTTCGGGTTTTCGGTCTGAAAACCGTTCGCTTCTATGACGTTGCGGTTTGTCAGCTTTGCCGAAAAGACGGAAGCTGTCTTGTCCTCACAGCCTAAGAAGCCTGCGGCAATCAGAAGAAGCTGACAGGGGATTTCCTTTTCACTTCCCTCAACGGGAATGAACTGAAGTCTGCCGCTGTCCGGGTCTTTTTTACCCTCAAGCTTTACGGTGATAAGGCTCTTGATTTCGCCGTTTTCATCGGTCGTGATGTCCTTGACGGTTGTGTTGTAAATTCTCGGGTCACTTCCGAAGACGGCAATCGCTTC
>JBJFHV010000149.1:0-2818 GCA_051894015.1 Acutalibacteraceae bacterium
ATATTAAATTTTTGAAATAAGGTTTTTAACGATTTTGTGTGCTTTTTTCAAAAATCAGCTTCGATACTAAAAAAGAAAAATCGCTGAAAGCCCAAGGTTTTCAACGATTTTTCGATGGCACGGATGTTCATAAGGGATTTACTGATATTGTAAGCAAATCCGGCTTCAGACATAGTATTCTGCATCCCTATCCGACAGCTGAAACAGAGCAAAAGAAAGGACAGATACTATGCAGAACGAAAACGAACTCACTTACAGACAAGTCGGCAACTATCGCATTCCTAATCTCACCTTGCCGCCCGAAGAAGCAAGCATTCAGCTTGGTAAATGGGGAATGTTACATAAAGACTATCTTTATAAACACAAACCTGTTGATTTTGCTTTTCGCCTCGCACAAGGCAAACTATGGCAGTATCTTGCGGATATTGATACTCAAGCACAGGAGATGTTTGATATGATAGTTGAACAGATGAAAGAGCGTGAGGATGTTACCGAGCAACTCAAAGAAGAAAACCAACTGCTGTGGGTGCAGAGAATGAACAACATACAGAATCGAGCAAAAGAAATCGTAATGGCGAAGTTGATCTATTGTTGAGGCTGAAAGAATAACCAATATTGATCTGCCCGGAGAGCAATCGTTATTCTTACGAGTAGCATATTATAAAAACCGACGGAATTTTTGCCCGTCGGTTTTTGCAATTCTCTGATTCGTCCCCAAAAAAGCACTCCAAACCCATTCTTGTATCGGCGCTCAACCGACAATTTCGGCACGGCTGTTTTTTATGTCCATTACATGATAGAAAATCTGAACCATTTCTTCCGGCGTTTCCTTGAAATCGCGACTGATCCACTCATCAAGCAAGCCGAAAAGACCGCTTGCGAAAAAGCGTGTGCCGTAGCAGGCAATGGGATTTGTACTGTAAGACGGGAACACAACCCGACAGTAGGCGTCATAAGCGCACGACTGCAAGCCCTCACGGTACACAGCCGAAAGAATATCCTTGACGGAATAAGCGAACAAAAAGAACTCGCCTGCATTTTCCGGTGTATATCGGATTGCTTCGTCAATCCGGTGTTCCGCTTTCCACCGTTTCCAAAGCTGCATCAGCTTGAACGTGATGGCGTCATTTTTCGTTTTGAAGTTCCGAAACCATGTGGAGCGATTGACGCCTGCCGTTCCGGCAATTTCGTTGACCGTGATTTTGGAAAAACTCTTTTCTTTCATCAGCTGCAAAAGCGAATCTGCCATGCACTCTTTCAAAAATTCTGTTGTTTTCGGACTGGCGCCCATAAAAGATCGCTCCTTTTTGTGCATCATTTTAGCCGGAAAGTTGCTTTTGCGCTTCACAATCTTGTGTTTTCCGCTTGACAGACATATAATGTATTATGCAACTTTAGTCGCTTTTTGCGACTCATGTCTTTTTATATCATACCCGATAGGGATGAAAAAGTCAACAAAAAAGAAAAGGCAGGAAAATACGATGGAAAACACAACATTAAAGCCGTTCGGCATGAGAGACAAAATCGGATACGCCTTGGGCGATCTCGGCTGCAATATGTCGTTTCAGTTCGTTTCGTCCTATATGTTTCTGTTTTATACCCAATGTATCGGACTGAGCACCAAAAGCTGGGCATGGATTATTATTGTTTCCAAAATCTGGGACGCAATAAACGATGTGATGATCGGCGGTCTTGTTGACAATAGGCAAATCAGTAAAAAAAGCAAGTTCAAGCCCTGGATTACCATCGGCTCCGTCGGACTTGTCGCCTTTACCGTTTTGATTTTCGTCCCGGTTCATGATCTGTCGGAACTCGGAAAAATTCTCTGGTGCCTTGTTTCCTATTGCCTGTGGTCTGTTGTCTATACCATGGTCAATGTTCCTTACGGCTCGCTTCATTCGGTTATCACATCAGACCCGAAGCAAAGAACAACGCTGTCCACCTTCCGTTCCATCGGTGCCGGAACGGCCATGATTCTTGTCATGCTTCTTCCGAAAATCGTGTATAAGGATAATCAGCTTCATGCCAATACCGTATTTTTTGTATCTGTTATTCTTTCTGTTGTTTCGTTTTTCATTTTTATCGTCATGAAACGAATGGTCGTTGAACGGGTACAGCGAACAGAGGTGCAGCAAAAAAACAATTATTTTGCCGCCGTCAAATCGTTCTTTACCAACCGTGCTATGATTGCCATCACCATCGTCACGGTAGCTTGCGTTATATTCTTTACGGCTTCATCGACCATCAACAACCTTGTTTTTCAGTTTTATTTCGGCGACGCCGGGAAGTCCTCTCTTGCGATGATTGCGTCCTACGGCTCGTATGTAATATTAATGCCCTTGGCCGGTAAAATCGTATCAAAAATCGGCAAAAAGAGCTTTATCTGCATTTCCTCCGCTATCGGCTTTCTTGCCGGTGTCATCATGCTGTTTCTGCCGATTGCGCAAAACAACTCCGGCATCGCACTCTATATTATCGGTTTACTGTTTGTCAACATCGGACACAGCGTGTTCCAGATTATCGTCTGGGCTATTGTTGCCGACTGCATTGAGTTAAGCTACCGGAAAAGCGGAATGCGGGAGGAAGGCTCACTCTATGCGATTTATTCATTCTTCCGCAAGCTCTCTCAAGGAATCGGTTCCGCCGTTGTGGCGCTCGCTTTGGGGGCAATCGGCTATGTGGAAACGGCGACGGTTCAGACGCCGCAGGTTGCCGCAAACATCAAGAATCTGTATCTTTTATTCATGATTGTCGGTCTTGCTATTATGTTCCTTGCGATGAAATTCATATACAACATCAATTACGAGCAGGAACAAAG
>JBJFHV010000150.1:0-2811 GCA_051894015.1 Acutalibacteraceae bacterium
CAAAGCACTTAACAAGTGCCTGTATAATATATCATTACCAAGGCGGTTTGTCAAGTGCTTTTTCAATTTTTTTGCTGTTCAAGCGTGAATTTTCTTTTGATTTTTCGGTCCGTTTATTGAATGGTCTCAATTTTTATAAGACTTGTGTTTCCGGAAACGCCGTTCGTCGTACCTCCGGTGATAATGATCTTATCGCCGCTTTCAAGACTCATCACCTGTTTGGCAAGCTTAGCGGCATGATAAAACAGGACGTCCGTTGACGGGTAAACCTCACACATAACAGGTGTTACGCCCCAGCTCAAAGCCAACTGTCGCCATGTCTTTTCGTTCACAGTCATACCGATAATGTCGACGGGTCCTCTGAAACGGGATACCATTCTTGCTGTTCTTCCGGAAAGAGAGCAGACAACGATCGCTTTGGCCGAAATGTCGATCGACATACCGCAGGTGGCGTGGGAAATTGCGTCAACGGTGTTCTTGATCTTGAATTTTGAAGTTAAGAATCTTTTTTGATAATTGATGTTTTTCTCTGTCTGTTCGGCAATTCTTGACATGGTTTCAACCGTCAGAACGGGGTACTTTCCCATAGCTGTCTCGCCCGACAGCATAATCGCACTCGTTCCGTCGTAAACGGCATTCGCAACGTCGGTGATCTCCGCTCTTGTCGGCCGGGGATTGTGAATCATGCTTTCGAGCATTTCTGTTGCCGTGATGACACGCTTACCCAAAAGGCGGCACTTGGTGATGATCTGCTTTTGAATCGCGGGAAGCTCCTCAAACGGTATTTCAACACCCATGTCCCCTCTTGCCACCATAACGCCGTCGCAGGCAGCACAGATTTCTTCGATATTATCAACGCCCGAACGGTTTTCAATCTTCGCGATAATACTGACCTCGCCCGGGCAGTTTTCCTTTATAAAGCTGTTGACGTCTATTACGTCCTGCGCTCTTGAAACGAAAGAACAGGCGATAAAATCCACATCGTTTTCCATGCCGAATTTGATGTCGCTTTTATCCTGTTCGCTTAAATAGACACAGTTGAGCACCTTATTCGGAAAGCTCATGCTTTTACGGTCGGAAATCTCACCGCCGGCTATGACCTTCGTTAGGATATCTCCGCCGACAATGTCGGTCACTTCAAAAATCGAAAGACCGTTGTTGACAAGGATCCGATCCCCCTTTGTCAGTTCCTCGGAAAGCTTGTCGTAGCTTACGGCTACTTTTGTTTCATCGCCGACAACATCGCCCGTCGTAAAAGTAAATGTATCGCCGTCTTTCAGGGTGACTCTTCCGTTTCGGAAGGTCTTGATCCGGTATTCCGGCCCCTTCGTGTCAAGCATTATCGCAATCGGAAGTCCGAGCTTCTTTCTCACCTTTTTGATAAGATTGATTTTTTCAAGATGGTCCTCATGTGTCCCGTGGGAAAAGTTGAGTCTTGCCACATTCATTCCGGCAAGGCAAAGCTGCTCGAGGGTCTTTTCGTCCGAACAGGCAGGACCGATTGTGCAAACAATTTTTGTTTTTCTCATAACTTCACCTTCTGTAAAAATTGTCCGAGGTTATTATATCTAAAAAAAATCGCTTTCGCTACACCTTTCTTCTTTTTCTCCGTTTTATATAAAAAAGCAGAGGTTTCCCCCTGCTTTTTTATACTTGATTGAGTTGTCTTTATTTCTTGAAGCCGCCGTTTCTGACAGCGTCGGCAAGAAGCCTGAACATTGCCGTAAAGAAATTGAAAACCGCCTTCATAAGGCTCGGATTCCAACGGCCGTCGGTGTTCATGTTATCTGAAGTCATCGGCTCAATTGTCTTTTCTTCAATCTGAACCATAAACTGCGGATAATTCGCATCATCGTTAACCGTCATGTCCCCGTTACAGCGGAGAATCACCAGCATCATTTCATCAATAGCCTTGATAAAATCCAGGTGTTTGCTGTCTTTAATGAACCATGTTCTGTCGGGGAAAAGGCAGGTCGAAGCATCTACCTGCTTGTCCGGGGAGATATACCGTTCAAGTCCTTTTTCGGTCTGTTCCGAAATATAGGATTCTGAAAGGGCGGACTTCACCGTTGAGCAGGTTGCACCGAAAGAGGAGCTTGTCAGCTCAACCGTATCGTCACCCAAGCAATCGGCCTCTTTCGTAATCGGCACCATCTGCTTTCCGTATTTGGCAACCACATAAATTTTCATTCCGTTTTCTTCAAGCGTTTTCAGCGTATCATGAAGCGGAAGCATGACATTGTTGTGGTAATTGTCAATCTGTGCGATAAAGTCTGCATATTCCGTTTCCTTGCCGGAAAAAGCGAATTCTTTTGCCGCTTCATAATGCGCGGGGTCCACCATTTCCCAATAGGATGGGAACGAAGCATAGGTTGACATCAGAAGCCTCGGAACTAAGTTTTCATAAATCTTGTTGTAGATAAACGTTACCATCTTTACAGGAAGCTTCATTCCGGTGGCTTCATTGTAAAGATCGAGCGTGGTACGGATAAATTCGTTCAGACAGTCGTCACCGAGAATGTCGCTTGCATATCTGGCAAGAGCGTCCCCCTCTACCTCAAGCTGACCCGAAAACGGTCCGCCGCACTCAAAAGTACCGTTGGCGGTGGTTGCGTAAAACAGGCATTTTTCAATCTTGTCCCCGCCGTATTTGGTCAGATATGCCGCAACGATGTTTCCGCCCATACAGCGTCCGACAAGGTTTACCTTCGGACTGCCGGTAACTTCGATCACGTCGTTTATGTAAGCGCTCAGGTCGTCCGCAACATCCCACATATCCACACGCCAGTCATAATAGAAAGCGAAGTCGTA
>JBJFHV010000151.1:0-2795 GCA_051894015.1 Acutalibacteraceae bacterium
CACACCAGATCATTTGAAAAATCCGTGCCGTACCGCATACTGCCCGAAAAACACCGGACACGGTACGAACCCCTTTCTTTTTATTTCAGCTAAGCATTTTTATGAATACCGCTGACCGAAAATTCTACCCATTCCGCAATATTTACGGCATGATCTCCTATGCGTTCAAAATATTTGGCTATCATCAGAAGATCAAGTGCATACTCTCCGTCAGCGTCGTTGTCCGAAATCATTTGAATTAAGGTTTGTTTCACTCTGTCAAAGCAGTCATCGACTACATCGTCATAGTCGGATACCGCTTTTGCAAGCGTCAGATCCTGCTTGACATAAGCGTCAATGCTGTCTGTAACCATTTTGATTGCCGCTTCTGCCATACTTCTTATGTCCCGGCATTCTTCACCGGTTCTTCCGTCAAGATAAGAAATAATTTCGGCAATATCCTCTGCCTGATCTCCGATTCTTTCCATGTCGGTAATCATTTTCAAGGCGGCGGATATCTGCCTTAAATCCCGTGCAACCGGCTGCTGCTGGAGCAAAAGCTTCAGGCAAATAGATTCAATCTCTCTTTCGAGCAGATCGATATCATGCCCGATTGGGGCAACTTTTTTTGATATATCCCGTTCACCCGAAAGCAGAGCTTTAGCGGAAAGAGCGATGATGCTTTCGCACTTTGCCCCCATTTCAATCATTCCTTTATTCAGAATCAAAAGCTGTTCGTCAAATCTGCTTCTCATATTATCCAAACCTTCCTGTGATATAGTCTTCCGTGCGTTTGTCAGCAGGCTGAGAAAACAGCTGCTCGGTTTTTCCGAACTCCACAAGCTCGCCAAGGAGGAAAAAAGCCGTATTATCAGAAATGCGAACCGCTTGCTGCATATTATGTGTTACTATAATTATAGTATATTTTTCTTTCAATTGCAACGCAAGTTCTTCGATTCGTGAAGTGGAAATCGGATCAAGAGCCGAAGTCGGCTCGTCCATCAGAAGAACCTTCGGTTCCACGGCAATTGCTCTTGCGATACAAAGCCGTTGCTGCTGGCCGCCCGACAGTCCGAGCGCACTTTTTTCAGTCTGTCTTTGACCTCGTCCCAGATGGCAACATCACGCAAAGACTGTTCAACAATTTCGTCAAGCTTCACTTTGTTTTTAATGCCGTGTGTCCGGGGACCGTATGCGATGTTGTCATATATGCTCATCGGAAACGGATTCGGCTTTTGAAAGACCATCCCGATGTCACGGCGAAGCTCGCTGACATCGGTGCCTGCGGCAAAAATATCCGTTCCATCATAACGTACTTCACCCGAAATTTTTACGCCAGCTACAAGATCGTTCATCCGATTCAGCGTTTTCAGAAAGGTTGACTTTCCGCAGCCGGACGGTCCGATCAATGCGGTAATACTCTTTTCCAGAATGGAAATGTTGACATTTTTAAGAGCCTGTGTGTTGGAGTACCATAAGCATAAATCCTTGACTGTTATTATATCTTTCATACGCTTCTCCTTTTCTCAAAGTATTTTCCCACAAGAGTTGCCGCCAGATTGATAAGGAGGGTAAGCACCATTAAAATAGCGGCAATGGCAAACGCAACCTCAAATTCGCCGTCTTCTTTTGCATAAACATAAAGGGCGACCGTCAATGTTGCGCCGGGTGACGAAAGTGCCGTAAAAACGCTGTTTACGACATGGGCAAAGCCGGCAGTAAAAAGTAAAGCCGCCGATTCGCCGAGAATTCGTCCTACGGATAAAATACAGCCGGTGACGACACCGTCAATACATCCGGGAAGAACTACCGTTCTGACAACCCTCCATTTTCCGGCTCCGAGACCGAAAGCACCTTCACGGTAACTCATCGGGACGGTTTTCAGACTTTCCTGTGCCGTTCTCATTACGGTCGGCAGGTTCATAATAACAAGTGTCAGCGAACCTGCAAGCAGACTTGTTCCGAAATGATTGGAAAACAGGAGCATACCGACAAGACCGTATATGATTGACGGGATTCCGGAAAGTGCTTCGGCGGCGTATTCTATCATTTTGACGATACGCTTGTTTTTGGCGTATTCCGTAAGATAAATTGCGGCACCGACGCCGAGCGGTAAAACAACAGCAAGAGTAGCGAGAACGATGTAAAGTGTATTCAGAATATCGGGAAGAATCCCAATTCTTCCGTTCAGATAACTCGGTTTTGTGGAAAGCAGCTCCCATGTGATATTCGGAACTCCTTTTATCAGTACAAAACCGGCAAGAAAAACGACGAGAAGTACCGTAAAAACGACCGAAACGGTCATAGCCATATGTACGGCTACGCAATAGAGCTTTCGTCTTTTCTTCTTTTTGCCTGCTGTCATTTTATCCCGCCTCCTTATCCTTTTTCAGAATCATATTGAGCGTTGCGTTAATCATCATAATAAACAGAAACAATACAAGAGCAATTGAAAAAAGGGCGTCACGCTGAAGACTTCCGGGACTTGAATACGCCATCTCACTTGCTACGGCAGTCGTCAGGAAACGGACGCTTTTAAACAGTGACGGCATATTGGCAACATTTCCCGCCACCATCATAACCGCCATTGCCTCACCGACGGCTCGTCCGACTCCGAGAACGATGGCGGCGGCAATGCCGCTTTTTGCGGCAGGTACCGATACTTTAAAAAAGGTTTCGGTTTTTGTGGCTCCGAGGGCAAGCGAGGCATCTTCATATTCCTTGGGCACCGCATCCAATGCGGTTACGGATACTTTGATGATATTCGGAAGTATCATAACCGCAAGTACGATAACAGCCGATAAAAGAGTAGCTCC
>JBJFHV010000152.1:0-2778 GCA_051894015.1 Acutalibacteraceae bacterium
GTCACAAACCGCGTGTCCAAGCCCCGCGAAAACTTTTGTTTTCGGGTCATAAAAAGTGAGAGTACCGATACCGGCGGAACTGTCCCGAACCCAAAAGCCCGCTTTATAGCCGCTGCCGTCGGCCATTTTCTCCGGGGTTACCTCAACAGTCATGGTTTCTCCGTCGCGTTTTATGAGCATGCTCAAAGTTTCTCCGCCACTGTTTTCGATACAGGAAGCCACGTCCTCGTTGGTGTAAACCTTTTCGCCGTCAATGGAACATATAATGTCGCCTTCGACGATACCGGAGTCAAGCGCGGGGCAGGAGAGACCGTCCTCCGTGTGAATTCTCGAAAGACCGACTATCAAAACGCCGTCCGTGAACATTTTTACGCCAAATGGCGTTCCGCAAACGGTAACGATTTTTTCGTCGGTAACCTCGACCCGGACTTCCTTTATGGGAATAGCGCCGAAAAATTCAATGCTCGCGGTGTAAGAGTCGTCGCTCGAGCCGAAAACCGCTTTGGCGTCGCCTTCACGGCTGTCAAATGAAATGAAGGTTTTGTATGATGACGAAAAAGCAAGTTCGCTTGATTCCGAAACGTAATAAACGTCGGGCAAAAGCTGCTGAAAAAGAAGAACAGCGCCCATTATTGCTGAAATAAAAGCGATAAAAACGGCGGCTGTTCGTCTGTAAATTTTATAGCTCAAATTGTCACCCCCTCAAATATATTTTCCCGAAAAAACTTTTCCGTATGTGCGGCAAAGTTTTGCTTGCACCGACGGAAAAAATGGTATATTATATTAATAGGAAAAATAATATATAATATTTTCAATATTTTTTAATAAAACCCTTGACTTTTAGTAAACCTTTATGGTATAGTGAATATACCTCTAAAAGGGTTTATTTTTTTGCGCAAAAAATCCGCGTCCTTTTAATTGAGGGAGGCAAAAATTCCAAGAATCAGGAGGTGCCGCAATGCGAGTCAAAATAGTGTTGGCATGCACAGAGTGCAAACAACGCAACTACACTACCATGAAAAACAAAAAGAACGATCCGGACAGACTTGAGATGAAAAAATATTGCAGGTTCTGCCGGAAACACACGCTCCACAAAGAGACAAAGTGATGAAAGGAAGTAAATAACAGTGGCAAATGAAAATACTGCGAAAAAACCGTCTTTCATCTCTAAAGTAAGTCGATTCTTCAAAGACATTTTCGGCGAGCTTAAAAAAGTTGTATGGCCCAGCAAAAAACAGGTTATCAACAACACTATCGTCGTAATTGTTGTCGTAATCATCTCTTCTTTGGGAATCAGTTTGATTGACTATTTCTTCGGACTTATTATCAAACTGTTCTTCGGCTCTTAAAAAGCGAAAGGAATTAAGCTATGTCTGAAACTCCTAAATGGTATGTTGTGCACACTTATTCCGGTTATGAAAATAAAGTTGCCGGAAATATTGAAAAAGTAATCGAAAACAAACGTTTTCATGATTTGATTTTCGATGTCAGTGTACCGACCGAAACTATCGTTGAGGTAAATGACAACAAGAAGCGTGAAGTGGAACGCAAAATTTTCCCGGGCTATGTCCTTGTAAAGATGATCCTTACGGACGAATCTTGGTACGTTGTAAGAAACACCCGCGGCGTTACCGGCTTTGTGGGTCCCGCGTCCAAACCTGTGCCGCTCAGCGAAGAAGAAGTGGCCAAGCTTGGAATCGGCTCCAAGACCGTTGAACTTAAATACGCAGTGGGTGACATCGTTTCCATTGTTGCCGGTCCGCTTGAGGGATTTGACGGAAGAGTCGAATCTATCGACGTTCCTAACAACAAGGTTCGCGTTATCGTTTCCATGTTTGGAAGGGATACACCTGTTGAGCTTGAGCTTGAACAGGCAGCCTGCAAAGATTGACGATCTTTTTGAGGTAGTCGGTCCTTGATTGACGGACCGGCGAACGCAAAGCATAGGTGCTTTGCGTGTGGGAGGAACCGAAAATTTTTGAATCGGTTCCGTGTAACCACGTAATGGTTGGAGGTTTGTAAAACAATGGCACAGAAAGTTATTGGCTTAATCAAGCTGCAGATTCCGGCCGGAAAAGCTACTCCGGCTCCGCCTGTAGGTCCTGCACTGGGCCAGCACGGCGTAAACATTATGGCGTTCACTAAAGAATTCAATGAGCGCACCAAAAACGACATCGGAATGATTGTTCCTGTTGTCATCACCGTATATGCTGATCACAGCTTCTCGTTCATCACCAAGACCCCTCCGGCAGCAGTTCTTATCAAGAAAGCTGCTAACATCAACAAGGCTTCCGGTGCTCCGAACAAGACCAAAGTTGCAAAGATCACTTCCGAACAGTGCCGCAAAATTGCTGAAACCAAGATGCCTGACCTTAACGCAGCATCTGTTGAGGCAGCAATGAGCATGATCGCCGGTACCGCCCGTTCCATGGGTGTTACCGTTGAAGACTGATGAGGGAGGTTAGCAATAATGAAACACGGAAAAAAATATGTTGAAAGCACAAAGCTTGTCGAACATGCTAAACTCTACGAAGCAAATGAAGCTCTCGAGCTTGCCTGCAAAACCGCTACCGCAAAATTTGACGAGACCGTAGAATGCCACATCCGTCTTGGTGTTGACTCCCGTCACGCTGACCAGCAGGTCCGTGGCGCCGTAGTTCTTCCTAACGGAACCGGTAAAGACGTAAAAGTCCTCGTATTTGCAAAAGGCGACAAAGTACAGGCTGCTCTCGACGCAGGCGCAGAGTACGCCGGCGCTGACGAGTACGTACAGAAGAT
>JBJFHV010000153.1:0-2776 GCA_051894015.1 Acutalibacteraceae bacterium
CTTGATTGCGTCAAGAAGCTGGCGCCAGAAATTGGGGTTATAGTTGTAATCAATATTATTTCCGTTGATTTCGGAAAGCTCGCCCGAATCCGAAACGGTAAGCACCATATAGGAAATGTGAGCCGCCTCGTCCTCGTAAAGGATTCCGATATTACCGTCTGAAAGCTCAGTCAGACAGGAATAAGCAAAGAAGCCGTCGTTGATGTGATAGGTCGTAATCCAGTCGATATCGTTGTTTTCGCCGATCAGACCAAGCCTGATCACGCCGTCCGCTCTTGATTCGGTGTCCGAAGCGAACGAACCGAGAACGACCTTCTTTCCGTTGATTTCCTTAGATGTGTTGATGAACGAAAGCATACAGTTGCCGTTCGCCTTCAGGTCAAGATCTGCCTTAAAGGTTGACCATGAAACGCCGCCGTCTTTGCTGTCAGCGAAAGCAACAAAATCATAAGCGTTTCTTGCAAACATACGGAGTGTTCCGTCGGGAAGGGCAACGATCTGTGATTCGCTTGTCTTACCTATGGCACATTTGCATTCGGTTTCGGCACCTCTCTGCCATGTAACACCGTTATCGTCCGAATAAATTGTGCTGACGTTTTCCTTGCCGCCGCAGTTATCGTAAACGGCAAAAATAATGCGTTCTTTTCCGTCAACTTCCGTCACAAAACCTCTGCCCGGACAGATACCGAGGAAGCTTTCCTTGTCGTTTTTGATCTGACTTGACAAAATGACGGGCGCACTCCAGGTCTTGCCGTTGTCGTCACTGTACCGCATCCAGAGATAGCAGGTCAGATAGACCGTAAGGTCGGCATTGGTTGAAAAGACGGACTGCTGAACCCTGACGCCGTCGGATCCGAGCTGATTGCAGTAGATTGCTTCGCCGTTTTTGTAAAGACGGTATTCGGTATCCACCGTATAAGCGGTCTTTTCGCCCGAAAGGGTCATAACGGGAGCAAAACCGTTCTCATAGTCGGCGATGTAATAATTAAAGTTCTTGAAAGAAGAAATGTCATCACTGTCGGTCAGAGCAAGACGCTTGACACCGTCAACGGTTACAAAGCCCGTGCCGGTCTTGGCGGTCGGATAGCCGCCGCCCGAGGGGAAGGCGTCCGTAACAAGGAAGATTCTTTCTGTTGTTTTAGACTGAATCACAGCCGGGTCAATAAACGAAGCACTGTTTTTGTCGGTCGTACCGTCGGCGCAGTCATCAAAATGATTGGGAACGGCATATTCCCAGCCGGTATAGCCGTCTTTTGAAATCGCAACAATGGTGTCGATGTTTTGCGGCGAGTCCGAGCCGTGATTGTAACGAAGGTCGGCAGCGGCGAGAACCGAGCCGTCATTGAGCGTTAAAAGTGCAGGGATACGCAGTCTTTCGCAACCGAGAACACCGGCGTCAAAGGGCTGTTCATACGTTTTGTCCGCCGCAAAGCCGGAAACGCAGAGAACCGACAGGAGCATTGCGGCACAAACCAGAATAGATAATACTTTTTTCAACGTCATCATCTCCATATAATATAGTAGGTATATTTTAACAGTTTTCGGCTTTTCTGTCAATAAATGTGCCGAATTTACCAGGCCGAAAAGGACAAGCAGCGGATTCGGACTTTTTTGACTTTTTCAACAAGATTTTATGCCGAAAAGAGTGCTATATGATGAAAAAAGTTGATTGACTTTACGACCGATGTGTACTATAATTTTATCAAGTTCATAAGAGTATTCTGTGACTGACGGATTTGTGGGAAAACCACGAGGGAGCGGAATATTTTTCAAATGCCGACCGTCTGGGCAGTCTTTTCCGACAGTAAAAGACTGCCCTAATTTTATAGGTCACACTGATTTAAGTCTATTATATTTCGAAAGGATGATATGTCATGGCAACCTACATCAACGAACCGTCCCATACCTTTAACGAATACCTGCTGATCCCCGGGTATTCTTCAAGCGAATGTATTCCGGCGAACGTTTCGCTCAAAACTCCGCTTGTCAAGTATAAAAAAGGTGAAAAGCCCGCTATCGAGCTGAATATTCCGATGGTTTCGGCTATCATGCAGTCGGTTTCGGGCGACAGACTCGCAGTCGCTCTTGCCAAAAGCGGCGGCGTTTCCTTTATCTACGGCTCTCAGTCCGTTGAAGACGAGGCGGCAATGGTCGCAAGAGCAAAGGCGTATAAAGCCGGCTTTGTTCCGAGCGATTCGAACATCACGCCCGATGCAACACTCGCCGACGTTCTGGCTCTTAAGGAAAAGTCGGGTCACTCCACCGTTGCCGTGACGGACGACGGCACCTCTAACGGCAAGCTTGTCGGTATCGTAACAAGCCGTGACTACCGTGTCAGCCGTATGGATAAGGCCGAAAAGGTCAGTACTTTTATGACGCCGCTTGAAAAGCTCATCACCGCAAAAGAGGGAACCACCCTTGCGGAAGCGAACGACATCATCTGGGACAACAAGCTCAACTCTCTCCCCATTGTCAGCGAGGACGGCAGACTTCTCTACTTCGTTTTCCGAAAGGACTATGAATCCCATAAGCAGAACCCGGACGAGCTTCTGGATTCTCATAAGCGTTACGTTGTCGGCGCCGGTATCAACACCCGTGACTACGCCGAAAGAGTTCCGGCTCTTGTGGAGGCCGGCGCAGACGTTCTTTGCATCGACTCCTCGGAAGGCTTTTCCGAATGGCAGAAGCTGACAATCGACTATATCCGTGCAAACTACGGCGACACCGTTAAGGTCGGCGCAGGTAACGTTGTTGACAAGGAAGGCTTCCTGTTCCT
>JBJFHV010000154.1:0-2774 GCA_051894015.1 Acutalibacteraceae bacterium
TGTCCTTTGCCGAATATCTTGACTTCAAAAATGAAAGCGGCCGCACACAGAAAGAAATTCTGAACGAGTATATCCGCATGGGCGGTTTCCCGATTGTTGCTCTCGGAAACTTTGACGAGCGCTCTTCTTATCAGATTGTGGAAGGAATATACAATTCCGTTGTTGCCGGCGATATAACAAAACGGCATAATATCACCAACTTTGATTTGTTCAACCGTGTTGTAAAGTATGTGATTGAGAATGTCGGAAAAACCTTTTCCGCAAACGCCATCGTGAAGTTTCTGAAAAGTGAGGGTCGCTCTCTCTCAGTGGAAACGGTTTACAATTATTTAGAATGGTTAGAAAAGGCTTTTGTGATTTATCGCTGTCAGCGGTACGATCTTCAAGGCAAATCTGTTCTGAAAACCCAGGAGAAATTCTATCTTGCCGATCCCTCTATCAAGTATAGTATTATGGGCTTCAATCCGAAATCCGTTGCCGCTATGCTTGAAAATATTGTCTATTTTGAGCTTCGCAGAAAAGGCTACGATGTTTACATCGGAAAGAAAGACACAAAAGAAATTGATTTTGTTGCGGTACGGCGCGATGAGCGTATCTACATTCAGGTCTGCCGCAATCTGCCCGAAGAATCCGACAGAGAAATTGGAAATCTTCTTGAAATCAAGGATCATTATCCGAAATATGTTGTGACGCTTAACGATCTCGACGTCGGTAATATCAACGGTGTGAGAATTGTTCATTTGGCGGATTTCCTGTTGGCTGAGGACTATTAAGTTCGTGCCGAAAGAGCAAGTTCCCTTTCTTTCGGCCAAAACTTGTTCATGATAGTGCCGATGCAGGCAATGCCACCCATAAAAAGGGCAAAAAACAGCTGTCATCATGGAAACACCACGGTGACAGCTTTGCTGTTTTATTCAGTTATGTAAACAGTTACTCTTCTATATATTTTTCATCAACAAGACTTGCCATAAGTTCGGCGTAATAAAAGATTCTGGGGAATATCGTATTATTAAAAAATTCGATTTCTTCGTTTGTAAGCTTTTTGTCGCCCATTTCTTCCGGATGATTTTTGAAGCACTCATTAAGAAGTGCCTGAATATCCTGAACACAATTCAAAACAATATCAGCGGCATCAGGCTTTTCAATAGATGGAGTAAGTATTTTATGAAGAACATATTCAGGAAAAGTATAGTCATTTTCGAAGTATAGATAATATTCACAAAACTGGTGAGAGAAGTAAGGTGCTTTACTGAAAAGACCGTTTTCAAAATTTCCGCAAGGTTCTGAATTATCTTGATGTTTCTTTATTTCGGTTTGAATTTTTTTCTGAACGTTCTGAACGCAGGATCTGTAATCGTCACCATAATCCTCAAGAAAATAGAGAAAAGATTCTGCTTTTGCGTCACAGTACCAATTAAGGTCCGGATTTTCTTCGTCGCAGGCAACTGCCATATGGAAAAAATAACGGAAGTTGTACCTCATAATCTGTTCGGCACGCATAATTTTGTCATGGGTTGTAACGCAGTAATACATTGGCTTGTACAGGCAGTAATAGACCATTTCTTCAAAGTCAAGCCCATTTTCTTCTGCAATTTTTTTAATGATTTCAAATTGTTCTTTTGCCATAAGTGATAATAATTCAGTCATTTTATTTTCTCCTTGTTTTTTTATTTTAGTTTTTATGTAAAGTAATCGTTGATTGCTCGTACAGCCCGTAGTCGCTCTTAATTTATTCTTACACGTTGCCCGACTGTGGCTGTCTTGAGCAATCTCAATCTTTACGGTTTTATACAAATGATGTCTTTCGTTCTGTCTTTATTCTTCGCTTACCACAAAAGAAGAAACATACGCTCCATAAGCAAAAAGTGACGGAATTAAAGAATCATATAATAATAAAATATCTCCTTCGGAAAACTCACACGAATCGCTGTCTTCGAAATTGACTTTTCCGAAGTTTTTAACAAGTATTCTCTTGATGCATTTGGCATACTCAACCGTATAATCATAGGTGTTTTTGTCATCGATTGCAGGATACAGAATCCTATTATGAAGGAACTGTGAAAAAGGTAGGTCTTCAAGAAAGTACACATCATATTCATTCCATGTGTGAAAGTATTCAAGGTTTTCATAAATGAGTTCGTCATAGTAAATATCGCCGAAAAGAATCTCGTCGGGAATAGTCCTTTTTCCATAAATTTTGATTGCATTTTCCAATTCGCTTTGTACTTTTATTCTGAAATCATCGTCATAGTTTTCAATAAAGTCTATAAAATCAAAGGCAGCGTATATTTTGTCTTGAAAATCAGGAAAATGAAGCAACTGGTTATTTTTCGCAGACATGACATCAGAAAAATGAGCAAGCATTTCAACTGTCTCATAGTATGTCTGGACAGCTTCTTCCTTTTTCTCTTTGGTCGTTTTATGAAGTATAATCGGTTTACAAACCAAGTAGCTCACTAAATCCTCAATATCCATATCGAGTTTCTTGGCAATGTTACATAAAGTCGTGTATTCAAGATCAGACATAGTTGTAGGGTACTTATTCATAATATTTAGTCTCCTTAATTTATTTAAAATTTTTATATTTTAATCCGATAACCAAAACATGCATGAAGCCGCTCTTATCTACGGTTGCCCGGCTGTTGCTGTTTTGTGTCATCCTGATATTTATATGTAAAGTATAAAAGAATGCTTTTCAAAGCCTTCCGACGCATGACCCAAATTAGATTTTGGGGAAACAAGAGACCGACGCATGTGCGCGCCGGCCTTGGTTA
>JBJFHV010000155.1:0-2762 GCA_051894015.1 Acutalibacteraceae bacterium
GCCTTGTTTCAGCGAAAATCCGAACTTGAATCGCTTTCAAGAGAACGGCAAAACGCGCAGGACGATCTGAACGGTCAGAAGGAAGACATTGATACTCTTTCGAATGTCATTGACGGACTGAATTTAAAATATATCAACAAGAATCAAAAAGCGGACAAGCTGAAAAAAGAACTCGACGAGCTTTCGTTTGAGGTGACACATCTTCTTTCAAAGGTGAAGATGCTCGAAGACCTTGAAAAAAGTATGGAAGGCTATTCGGGTGCGGTAAAAGCCGTCATAAAAGCGAAAAACAAAGGCGAACTTGACGGAATCCATGCGACGGTGTCTCAGTTGATTTCAACCGATGAGGAATATACGGTTGCCATCGAGACAGCATTGGGCAATGCCATTCAGAACATCGTCTGCTCAAACGAAAACGACGCCAAAAGAGCGATTTCCATGCTGAAACGAAACGGAGCCGGTCGAGCCACTTTTCTTCCGATCAGTTCGGTCAGAGGCAAGAAATTCGACGAAACCGGACTTAAAAAATGTGAAGGTTTTATCGGTCTTGCCGACGGACTTGTCGATACTGAGGAGCAGTACAGGGAAATTGTCCGCTCACTACTAGGAAGAACGGTCGTTGCCGAAGATCTGAATGTTGCCGTCGAAATCGCCAAAAAATATTCCTACCGTTTTAAAATTGTCACCCTTGACGGTCAGGTGATTCATGCAGGCGGCTCGATCACCGGCGGTTCACAAAGTAAAAATGCCGGACTTCTTTCCAGAACCGTTGAAATCGAGCATATGAAAGAAAGCCATAAAGTGAAAAGTGAAAAGCTTTCGGTAATGAAAAATGAATACGAAACGCTTGACAAAGAGCTTTTGGCGGAAGAAAAAGAGCTTGAGTCAAAAAAGGAAACGATGTCCGACCTTCAGGAGTCTAAAATCCGTCTTGAGGGTGATTTGAAACTGAAAAATGAGCAGTTTTTGTCCGTCAAAAAAGCCTGTGAAGACCTTGAAGACGAGATGAAAACCACTGCGGTTCGTCTTTCGGAGCTTTCGGATATGATTGACAGCAATCAAAAGAAAACAGCTGACATCAGTGAGAAAATCGCCAAGTGTGAAAATGAGATGGCAAGTCTTGATGAGCAAAAGCAGGAAATGAGCCGAAAAGACGAGGACACCGCGTCAAAGCTGTCAAAGCTTAGGCTTGAACTTCACGACGCTGCAAAAGATATTGCCGCCCGTACCGACAGCATGAATCTTCTCAAAGCAAGACTTATCAGCGCTGAGGATAAAGACAAAGAGCTTGACGATGAAATTGCTACACTAAACCGACAGATTGAAGAAATCAAGCTAAAAATTGAAGGCCTGAAACAGAACTCGGCACTTCTTCGTCAGGATAATGAGAAGCTTCAACAGCAAATTACGGCTTACCAGATCAAACGAAGTGAAAGCGAGGAACAATCTGTTAAGCTCCGTGCACTTGAGCGAACCAAAACCGCCGAAAGAGAAGACTTAGGCGGCGAAAAAGCCCGACTTGAAGAACGCCGTGAAAGTATGCAAAGCGAATACGATTCCACAATCAGCAAGCTTTTTGACGAATATCAGCTGACACAGCGTGAAGCGCTTGCCCTTACCGGAAAGACCGAAGACCCGAAAGAGGCAAGACGGAGGCTTACGGAAATCAAGGGCAAAATCAGAGCCTTAGGCTCGGTCAATGTCGGTGCGATCGACGAATATAAAGAAGTCAACGAGCGGTATACCTTTATGTCCGCTCAGCTTGAAGATATTGAAAAATCGAAGAAAGAGCTGACAAGACTGATTGCCGACCTGACAGATAAAATGTCCGGTCAGTTCAGAGAGCAGTTTGCAAAAATCAATACCTACTTCGGCGAAACCTTTGCCGAACTTTTCGGCGGAGGAAAAGCGGAGCTTGTTTTGGTTGATCCGACCGATGTACTTGAAAGTGAGATTGACATCAAGCTTCAACCGCCGGGCAAGAACGTAAAACGGCTTGATTCTCTTTCAGGCGGTGAAAAAGGACTTTCCGCAATTTCGCTGTTGTTTGCTATACTAAAAGTCAATCCTGCTCCGTTTTGCATTTTCGACGAGGTGGAGGCGGCTCTTGACGATGTAAACGTGACACGATACGCACAGTACGTCAGAAGAATGACAAAGAATACACAGTTTATTCTGATTACACACCGCCGCGGAACAATGGAAGAAGCGGATATGCTTTACGGTATCACGATGCAGGAACAGGGTGTATCGAAACTTCTCGAACTTCATACAGCGGAGCTTGCCGGTAAACTTGGCATTGTATAAATTCGTAATTTAACGAAAGGACTGATACTTTTGGGTATTTTCAAAAAATTCGGCTTCGGCCTGAAAAAGACCCGTGAGGGTATGACAAAAAACATTGAGGACATTCTCGGTGCCTACGAGGAGATCACCGACGATCTTTACGATGATCTTGAAGAAGCGTTGATTATGGGCGACGTCGGTATGCAGACAGCCACTGATATTGTCCGTGAATTAAGAAAGCGTGTTGAGGACGGCGAGGTCAGAAATCCCAAGCACGCAAAAATGGTAATTGCCGATATTGTTGCGAAAATGATTGACGGCGGCGAGGATATGGGTCTTGTTACCGTCCCGTCGATCATCATGGTGATCGGTGTCAACGGTGCCGGAAAGACAACAACGATCGGTAAAATGGCGGCGATGTATAAATCCCAGGGGAAAAAAGTCATGCTCGGCGCCGCCGATACATGCCGTCCGGC
>JBJFHV010000156.1:0-2757 GCA_051894015.1 Acutalibacteraceae bacterium
ATGCCCGAGAAAGCCTATATGTTCGGCATTCCTTACGAGTATTATGAGAAATACTCCATCCGCCGCTACGGCTTCCACGGCACTTCCCACCGCTTCATCACCAAGAGATATTTTGAAATCACCGGCAAGAACCCCGAGGGCACCAAGCTCATCATCTGCCACCTCGGCAACGGCTCCAGCCTTTCCGCCGTCAAAGACGGCAAGGTCGTTGACACCTCCATGGGTCTTACTCCCCTTGACGGTTTCGTAATGGGCACCCGCTGCGGCGGAATCGACCCCTCCGTCGTAACCTACGTTATGGACAAAGAGGGTCTCACCCCCGAACAGATGAGCAACCTTATGAACAAGAAATCCGGCTTCCTCGGAATTTCCGGCATCTCCAGCGACTGCCGCGACCTTGAAGAGGCCGCCGCAAACGGTCACCACAGAGCACAGCTCGCCCTTGATATGTTCACCTATCAGATCAAGAAGATCGCCGGCGGTTACGCCGCAGCCATGGGCGGCGTTGACGCCATCATCTTCACCGGCGGTATCGGCGAGAACTCCGCAAAACAGCGCGGCGAGATCTGCTCCGATATGGAGTACCTCGGACTCTCCATCGGCGAGGAGCTCAACAAGAACGCCAGCCGCAAAGAAGCTAAATTCTCCACCGGCGACAGCAAGGTCGAGGCTTGGGTCATCCCCACCAACGAGGAGCTCATGATCGCAAAAGACACCGTCGAAATCGTTTTCGGCAAATAATTTCCTTGAAAGAAAATAAAAGGGCGCCCCGCGGGGCGCTCTTTTTCTTTTCGGGATATTACAATGATAAAAGAGTAAGGACCGTTACCACGGTTCCACCTGTGCATGTATACTCCCGGGCAACGATATGAGGTTGACGTCAAATTTCAAAGAAGGCTCGACCCGTGAGCTTGCGTTGTGGATTCTCATAGATATTGTCCAGCCCTCATCACAAACAACTTCAACGGAGTTGTCAGAACCGGGTCTAAAGCCCGTGTGATAGAAACGGGTAGGCAAACGCAAACGCGGCACGTCAACAATCGAGCTATGATTTCCGGACGGTCGGTTTAATGTTCCCGCTATATTGATGGCTTCAACCCGGGTTGTTCTGTGCCTGTCGTCGGTGATGACTTTATAAAAGTCATGGCGTCCGATCAGATACTGTATCATCGCACCGGGGACTTCGGGATGATCATGGGCAAGGCGATTTAATTCATCGAGGAATGACTGAAGAACAGGTATATAGTATCGGTTAGCTTTGTCGGGTATATCGGCCCATAACGCCTGTGTGTGATTTGCCTTTGCGCTGTCGCGCATATGCCGCAATTCGCTGAAAAGGGGAACGACCTCCGAAAAGTATTGCTGCGAACAGGGGATACCGAACCACTCATTTCCAAAATCTATAGTGTCGGACAGACGGCTGTGCTTGACGGCATGATGATTGTGTTTGCACGAAAGCCCGATTTGCCAGTCGTTTTGACGGCGGATGCAGAGAACATCCCGAACGTCGCCAACCATGCCCTGTGCGTCGGTCTGTATAGATAAATATAAGGGAATATTGTCCTGCGGATATTGAAGCTGCGGCTCTAAACGCGTAATAACTCTTGCGGAAGCGTTTGCCGCCTGTAAGAGTTCATTTTGACTATTTTCGGACATATTGCTGTATAGATTTCTTGCGGTACTCATTTGCGGGCTGTCTTCGATGATTATATCCTCGTTTGCGCACAAAGCGTTATATAGCGCCAAAATGCAAGCATATTCAAAGGCTTTACCGTTAGCAGTCTGTGTGCCCGGCATAGTCTCACTCCCTCTTATTTTATATTTTCCAAATATGAGCGTACGTATTGAGCAACAAATTCCGCCAGTTTTACGGGGACAGCGTTTCCGATTTGCTTATAAATACTCGTTAAATCGCCGAAAAATTCAATGTCTTGCGGGAAAGTCTGTATAGCCGCTACTTCCCGCCAGCTCAAACGACGGGTTTCGCCGCCGTCGCCAAAACGCCACATATCCTTGTCAACCTTCACCATATCGGGGGAACCGGGGTATAGCGTTACCTGTTTAGCCATTGCCGGAACGGTGTACGCAACCTCGTTCCAGCCGCGCTTTCTGTTTCGTGACATATAGCGCGACGAATACGGGGCATTGCAAACCTCGTTTTCCTTTGCCGGAGGCAAACCTTTAAGCGCGTCCGCAAGCGTTTGCGTTTCTCCGTTTGTTTCCGGCAAAGAAAAGCCTTTAATATGTAAATCTTTTCTGAACCCTACTATAATAACCCGTTCTCTGTCCTGCGGCACGCCGTAATTGCGGGCATTCACAAGTTTATAGAACACATCGTAGCCGCAGCCGGAAAAATCTTCTATTATTGCGTCAATGACTTGTCCGCCGCCCATTGTCAGAAGTCCTTTTACATTTTCACCGATAAAGGCTAAGGGCTGGTTTTGCTGTACGAGTTTAACGTAGTATTTATAGAGCACGTTTCTTGTGTCGTCTATTTTGCGGGGACCGCTCAGACTGAATCCCTGGCAGGGAAATCCGCCCAAAATCACATCAGAAACAGGTATTTCAGACATATCTATCTTTGATATGTCCCCGCAAACAACTTCCGCTTTGCTCCAGTTCTGATGAGTTTTACAAGCGTCTGCGTCGAAGTCGTTCGCCCATATGGTCTTAAACCCTGCACGGTCAAAACCGAGGTCGAGTCCGCCCGCACCGCAAAAGAGACTTACCGCTGTAAATTCTCTCATCGTTATAGCT
>JBJFHV010000157.1:0-2743 GCA_051894015.1 Acutalibacteraceae bacterium
AGCTTCCGATAACCGATACATTGTCCGGTATATTGTAATAGATACCGTCCTTGCCCGACGGATAATAGTAAAGATAGGTTTCATCCTTACTGAAAACGATACCGTCTTTCGAGCAGAAGTTCGGATTATCGGGCGAAACGGTGACGCTTTTGAGTGTGTACAGCTCGTTGAATACAACAGAATTAATATTGGTTACCGTTGACGGTATCGACATTTCTTTAACCGCACAGGTTGTCGGCAAGTTGCTGAGAATTGATCTGGGCAGGCTTGTGACGCCTTCCTCAACCGTGACCTTCACAACCTTATAGCAATAATGGTAAACGCCCGAACCGTAATAAGTAACCGAAGCGGGAATAATTGCTTGCTTAAGCGATGTGCAATAGGCAAAAACATAGCTTCCGATGTATGTAAGCTTATCATTAAACACAATTTCTTCCAGGCTGCCGTCGTTATAGAATGAATAGGAATCAATCTTTACGAGGTTTTCCGGAAATACAACAGTTTTCAGTTTACTGTTATTGCTGAAAGCATCCTGTCCGATTTCTTCAAGCGTTGAGGGAAGCGACAACTGTGCCGAATTGCTAAGATTATAGAAACAATAGTGACCGATGCGCGTTATGTCCTCACCGACGATAACTGACTGAATATCACTTCTGTATCCATACCACGGTGCGGGAGTCGATACACTGTAATCAGGCAGTCCGCCGGCACCTTCAACGCTAAGAACGCCGTTCACAATCTGCCACGCAAAACCGTCCTCCGTTCCGCTGATCGCTCCGTCGTAGAACTTAAAGGCATCTTTATAGACATAGCCGCAGGTCGTACAAAAATGTCTGTCAAAACCGGGATTGGACGCAGTCGGAGCCGTTGTTGTGCTTATAAGGCTATGAACCGTGACGGACGGCAGCATTTCTTTTCCGCAGTAAATGCATTTATATTCCGTTGTGCAGATGCAGTCGTCCGAAATTTCGCCCGCCGTTTTATAGCAGTGCGCTTCAACCGTCATATCTCTGTCAATGTTTTTGCCGTCAAAGGTCTTTCCGTCATAGGTAAATTCCCATGTGTATCCCTCTGTGGCAGGAAGCGCAACCGTTCCGTTTTCGGCGGTTCTTCTCTCCTCGTATTTGCCCGGGCAAACGAATTTGACCGTATACGGTCCTGAGGAAAAGTCCTTCGTGACGGCTCTTACACAGGTATTGTTGTATCCCTCTGCGTTTGCGTCATGCCAGACGCCGTCTGAGGTTCGATAAAAGCTTTCGTTGGGATTGCTTGTGTATTTCACAGCACTTGAGCCGGAGCCTTCAACAGAAGCACTTCTGCCCTCTACCACCACGGAAAAGATTTCTCCCGGTGTAAGCTCAACAACGCCTGTAATGTCAATGTATCTTTCACCATGGGTGTTGCCTGTTTGCGTGTAAGCAAGCGTTCCGTCAGTCGGAGAAGTGTAATTTGTAGGAAGATTTTTATAGATTTTAACAGTATAATCAAATGTTGTGCTGTCAAAGTAATATCCTGCTCCGGTTCCGACCATAGTCAGATATTCATTTGAAGAAGCAGTAAACACATTTGCCGCCGCATTCGATGAAACACTCTGTCCTCTGCCTAAGCCGTCATACATATAGACATTTTCATAATCCGAGACAGAGGCAACATCAAAGGCATAAACAGTGCTGTAAAGAGTCTTGTCCTCATAAGACATCCAGAAATAACCGTCATTGTTTCCCCAGTTAGTGCCCCAGCTGTTCTTGACAAGCCATGCGCCGTCACCGGAGGGTTGATTCGCCTCGTTGAAATTAGAAGCGCTGAAATTATCGTCCCAGCCGACAATGGTTACTGCATGGTTGGTTGTTTTGGATGTCGGATAATAATATGTCGTGGGTGTATTGGAGCTGTTCTTATAGTAGTTGGTGTAATAGTTCGAATCAGAATAATAGTAACAACTTACAGAGCCGTAATCAAGAACAGCTTTTTTGATATTCTCTTCAGTGGCCTGACGTGTAATTAAATTCTCCATAACAATGTCGTTGACATACTTTTCACTGTATTGAAAAGTGTTCTGCATCTCAGATGTAAGTGCAGTCGTGCTTGTCGAGGACATCGGATATTTGCTTTCCAACACAGGACCGGCAAAATTAAGCGCAGCGTCTGCAACATCCCACGCGTTTCCGCCATTGTCCAGAATACCCGACAAAGTTCCGGTTGTATAACCGTCATTTGCGGAAGCGGTATTGTTTTCAAAATAACCGTTCTTGCTGAACCATACCGTATGATATTCGGACAGATCAATTGAATCGGTCAAACCGTTTTTGATTGCGCTTGTTTCAAGGCAGGAAATTGCCGAATGTGCCCAGCAGGTACCGCCTATCTGACGCTCTACCGGGGTAATATAGCCGTAGTCTCTTGAATCGTAGCTTGACGGGAATGAAACAGGATCCTCGTCTGACGTATCATCTGCCCACGCAACGGAATCGGCATATTCGTCCACCTTGTTGCCGTACTCGTCAATCCAGTATCCGATCACAAGACCGTATTCACTCGGCTCGCCTTCAATGTAATAATAGGTATTTTCATTTTCATCAATAAAGGTTCTTCCCGAAAAGCTGTAACCGTCAGGTAAGGCAGGTAAAGCGCTTTCGGTTTTTTGCGTTTTTTCCGTAACAACCGGAGCTGCCGTAAACTGAACAACCGGAACACAAGTCATAAGAAGCAACACAGCCAGAAATACGGAAAGTGTTTTTTTGAA
>JBJFHV010000158.1:0-2741 GCA_051894015.1 Acutalibacteraceae bacterium
CATAAAGGGATACGAATATCTCAGGCAATCAATTGTTCTTACCGTAAAAGATCCTGAGCTGATGCACGCGGTCACGAAAGCCCTTTATCCGACCATAGCCAAAAAAAACAAAACCACACCTTCACGAGTCGAACGGGCGATAAGACATGCCATTGAAGTAGCATGGGACAGGGGAGATGTAGATGTACTGACCTCCTACTTCGGATATACCATTCAAAATACAAGAGGTAAACCGACAAATTCTGAGTTCATTGCCATGATCAGCGATAAATTGCGTCTTGCAATGAATGCAGGATAAAGAAGTGACAAGCGGCTGCCGCATTTTAAGCAGACAATCGGGATAACGGCTTTCGTATGAAAGACGGTCTGCGGAAAAATGCGACAACCTTTTTTTCGTGTATACCGCAGTTTCTGCGGTGTTTTTTTATTTTGTACTTGCCAAACTGTAGGATAAAGTGTAAAATAAAAAAATATATGAATAGACATTTTACTTTTGAAAAGAGGAAAAAATGAAATGAAGCTAAAAAACAAAACCGGGCAGACAACCGCAGCCGTTTCTCCGAATCGGCTTCATACCCTTGACGGACTGAGAGGTCTTGCCGTTGTCAATATGATTTTTTATCATGCGATATGGGATCTGGTTTATATTTTCGGCTGTGACTGGGCGTGGTATAAGGGTACGGGCGCGCACATCTGGCAGCAGTGCATCTGTATGACGTTTATTGTGCTTTCCGGTTTTTGTTCCCTTCTGGGCAAGCAGACCTTGAAAAGAGGCCTGATCGTTTTTGCCGGAGGTGCGGCTGTGACTGCGGTGACGCTGATTGCAATGCCTGAAGATCGGGTCGTTTTCGGCATTCTGACCTTTATGGGCTCAGCGATGCTGATTGTGGCGTTGCTTAGGAAAGTTCTCGAAAAAATTCCCGCAGCTGTCGGTCTGATCGTCAATCTTGTTATGTTTGTTCTGACCCGCCATATCGCAAGAGGATATTTCGGCTTGCCGTCTTTCCATGTTGAGCTTCCGAAAGCGCTTTATTCGGGATATTTTTCCGCGTTCTTCGGCTTCCCGAATGAGTCGTTTTTTTCGACGGATTATTTCGCACTCTTCCCGTGGCTGTTTTTGTTCCTTTGCGGACTGTTCCTTTACCGCCTTACCAAGGATAAGCTTCAGGATTGTAAGTTTTTAAAGGTGAAGATTCCGTTTTTCGGCTTTGTCGGAAGACATTCGCTGATCATTTATCTTCTTCATCAGCCGATTATCTATGCGGTTCTTTATATTGTATTTTTGATTATCCGATAAACGCAGGAGTTTAATGATTTATGAAAAGAAAAGTAATTATTGTCGGTGCAGGTGCCGCAGGACTTTTGGCAAGCGGATTTCTTGCCAAAGACGGGCTTGAAGTGATTCTCGCCGAACGCAACGACCGCCCCGGCAGAAAGCTGATGATAACCGGAAAAGGACGCTGTAACGTCACGAACAACTGTACGATGATCAACGAGCTTGTGGACGCGGTTCCGACAAACGGCAGATTTCTGCACAGTGCATTTTCTTCGTTTATGCCGTATGACACGATGGATTTTTTTGAAAACCAAGGGGTTGAGCTGAAAATCGAGCGGGGTGAAAGAGTGTTCCCGGCGTCCGACAAGGCGGTCGATATCGTTGACGCACTGACATCGTTTTCGAAAGACAGCGGCGCAAAGCTGATTAAAGCAAGAGTGACCGAACTGATCCTCGGAAACGGTGAGGTCAAGGGCGTGAAGACCGAGGACGGCGAAGAAATATTGGCCGATTCGGTGCTTGTTGCCACCGGCGGCGTTTCCTATCCGCTGACCGGCTCAACGGGGGACGGCTATACGCTTGCCGGGCAGGCAGGTCACACGATCACCCAACCGAAGCCGTCGCTGGTTCCGCTTGTCTGTCATGAGGGCTTTTGCTCGGATTTACAGGGACTGTCGCTTCGGAACGTTTCGATATCCGTTGTTGACAGCGAAAGCTATAAAGAGGTTTACCGTGATTTCGGCGAGATGCTGTTTACGCATTCCGGCGTTTCAGGCCCGATGATTTTAAGTGCGAGCGCCCATCTGAAGAATATGAAGGAAAGAAAATATGAAATTCATATCGATCTTAAGCCCGCGCTTTCCTATGAACAGCTTGATGCCCGGGTACAGCGTGATTTTCTTGAAAATTCGAACCGCAACTTTATCAATGCCCTTGACAAGCTTCTTCCGAAAAAGATGGTGCCCGTTGTCGTAAAGCTTTGCGGTGTCAAGCCGTCGTGCAAGGTCAATCAGGTGACAAGAGAAATGCGCGCAAGGCTTGTCAACGTCTTAAAGGACATCAAGCTGACCGTTTTAGGCTTCCGTCCGATTGAAGAAGCGATCGTAACCTCGGGCGGCGTCAACGTAAAGGAAATCAACCCCAAAACAATGGAATCAAAACTAGTAAAAGGACTTTATTTTGCCGGTGAAGTGATTGATGTTGACGCGTATACGGGCGGCTTCAATCTTCAGACAGCCTTTTCAACCGGCTTCCTTGCGGCAAAGAGTATAAAGGAGAGTTTCACATGATTAACATAGCAATTGACGGTCCTGCCGGAGCAGGAAAAAGCACCATAGCAAGAAAAGCGGCAAGCGAACTCGGATTTATCTATATTGACACCGGTGCGCTGTACCGTACGGTCGGCATTGCCGCAATGAGACAGAATAAGCTCGGAAGCGACAGCGATATCGAGTCGGTTCTGACC
>JBJFHV010000159.1:0-2731 GCA_051894015.1 Acutalibacteraceae bacterium
ATCCGATGGCATGTGTGCCCTGAATCTCTTTTGCGGAAGCGATGGCGGAGGCCATAATGTTCTTGTGGCTTAACATAACGCCCTTACTTCTGCCCGTGGTGCCGGAGGTGAATACGATCGTTGCAAGATCCTCGGGCTTCGGAGAATGCTCAAGATAGCACGGGTTACCGCTGTCGATATCGGCGTGACCTTCCTTGATAATCTCGTCGAAGTCACTGATTTTTATGTAATGGGTAATGACAACACCGTCTGCCTTTTTCATCTTCTCAACAGTGCTGGCGAAGTCGTCCGAATAATAAATTGCGTCACATTTGCTTCGTCTCATGATGTCGATCAGGTCATCGTCGGTAAGTTTCGGGTCAAGAGGAATCGTGACATATCGGCCCGACATAAGAGAATAGAAGCAGGCAATCCAGTAATAGCTGTTTTCACTTAAGATGGCAACCTTTTTCCCGTCAAGTCCGTTCTTGTAAAGATACTGACCTAAGCCCACGGTGTCATACCATACCTCGTTAAAGGTTTTCGTTCTTTCCTTGGTGCGGGTCTCAAGGTAAATATACTGCTTATTGTCTCCGCCGTGTTCGTGGCCGTATTCAATCAGCTCACGGACGGTTTTGAGATCGGGCACTTCCTTGAATATGTACTTCGATTTCTTGTTAGCCATAACATAACTCCTTTTATAATTATTGATAAACTTGACCGCCGGACAAAGTTCGAAACGAAGCGCGAAATCAATTCACGCATTCGTTTCGATTCGGCTTTTTGTGTTATTATACACCATATTTCAGCGGAACGTCAACCGCTTTTCGCCAAGAAATTAACAAAATGTAACTTGTTAAAATTGCGTTCATATTTTTTGAACATTTCAGCAGACAAATCTTAAAAAAGTGTTAGTCCCGGCCAGAAAACCGTTACAAATACGAAATATTTGTAACAAATAGGTTCACAGAAAATTAACAATTAACTTTCTGATTTTTTGATTTTTATATACATTTTTCTTGTTTTTGTATATAAATTGACAAACTCCGGCTTAACGGATATACTGTAAGAGTAATTCACAGGTATATAGGGGGCGGTCACAACGGACACGAAAAAGCTCGAGGTTCTGATCAACACGGTAGACCTCGGAAGTATTACCAAAACCGCAAAGGTTATGGGCTTCACCCAATCGGGAATCACGAAAATGATTAGTTCACTTGAGAAGGAATTCGGCTTCCCTCTTTTAAAAAGAAGCCGCAGCGGCGTTGTGCCGTCGGCAGAGGGCGAGAGAATTCTTCCGTCAATCCGGGCGATGCTTGTCCACGCCGACAAGCTTGAAAAAGAGATTTCTCTGATCAGACAGAAAAAGAACAGTTCAATCCGTGTCTGCGCTTATACCAGTATGCTGATGCACTGGCTGCCTTTCATTATCAAAAAATTTCATGAAAAATTACCCGATGTGGCAATCGAAATGAGCTCATGTACACTCGAGGGCGCCTATGAAAAAGTCGAAAGCGGCGAAATTGATCTTGCCTTTGCCAGCCGGCAGGACTACCAGGGCTTCGAATTTATTCATCTTCGGGACGACCCGCTTCTTGCCATCGTGCCGAACAGCCCGGAGTTTACCGGTCTCGACGCTTTTCCGATCAAAAATTACGACAACAAGGATTTCATCATGCCCTACTACGGATTTGATAAAGACATCGTTCGCTTTTTCGAGCGTGAAAACGTTAAACCGAATATCGAACCCGCGTATGTCGACGACCCGACGGTCGTTTTTATGGTAGAGCACGGAATGGGCATCAGTATGCTGTCCGAGCTTGTTATGCACGGGAATAAAAACAACGTTATCAGTCTGCCTCTTCTGCCCGCGGCACACAGAGAGCTTGTCATCTGTCTCAAGTCGTTAAAAAACGCTCCTCCCGCCGTCAAGGTCTTTGTTTCTTCGGCAGTCGAAGCCATAAACGAAATATATGCCGACAAATAAAGTTTCCATGACAAAACGTCATGGATTTATTTTTCGGACGCGGAGAATAAAGATAATCAGCTTCCGCTCTTTTTCGGAAATACGACAAATTTATTGTCAAATTCTTATAAATTGTCCCGTAAATTTTGTCAAACTTGTGCAGTCCTATAAAAAATCATTTTGCTGTTGACAATAACAAAATGTAATGCTATAATTCATTCAACATATTCGGAGATGATCGGTTCTCCTCAATATGAAAAAACAAATCTATTTTTCAGAAAGGTTATGATTCAAATGAGAAAATTCAAAAGAATTCTCGCTCTTGTGCTCGTAGCTGTTCTCTGCCTTTCCTGCTTTGCTGCCTGCAGCAAGTCCGGAAACACAGACGGAACAACCGCAGCCGGAGACACAACCGCAGCTGACAGCAAGCCCGCTGCATCCGGCGACAATTACGCCGCAAGCAACACCGAGTATTTCATCGGCGCAACAGGACCGCTTACCGGTGACGCCGCTCAGTACGGTATCTCCGTTCAGAACGGTGCTTCCCTCGCAGTTGAGGAAATCAACGCTGCCGGCGGACTCAACGGCAAGAACTTCAAGTTCGACATCAAGGACGACAAGGCCGCTGCCGCTGACGCTGCAACTGGCTACGACACCCTCTATGAAGCCGGCATGCAGGCTTCCCTCGGTTCCGTTACATCCGGTTCCGCTGATTCTTTCGCAGGCAAGGCTGTTGAGGATAACGTTTTCGTTATGACTCCGTCCGCTTCCGCCGCCAACGTAATC
>JBJFHV010000160.1:0-2728 GCA_051894015.1 Acutalibacteraceae bacterium
TGACGCTTCCCGGATATGAGGGCTTATATTTTCAGGGCGTTGCTCAAAATCTGAAATCTGAGGAATTCGGATTTGAAGCGCAAAAATATAACAGCGAAATGATTGTTATCGCGCCTCAGCTTAGCGACTGGAGCGAGACCTCGGCAAATCAGACGATTGCGCTGACCGAATATTTCCTTGCTCATTACAATATCGATCGTTCTAAGGTCTACGCAAACGGATTTTCAGGCGGCGGTGAAACGATGTCTATTGCCATTGGCAAGCGGCCGGACTTATTTACGGCATATCTTCAGGTAAGTTCAAAATGGGACGGTGAATACGAGTCTGTAGCAAAAAGGCACCTGCCTGTATATTTTGCAATCGGTAAAAGCGATGAATATTACGGTTCACAGCCGACCAAAGAAGCCTATGATACACTGTATTCCCTTTATAAACAGCAGGGACTAAACGATGACCAAATCAACAAATTGCTTGTGCTTGACATTAAAGATCATTCGTATTTTACCGACAGAGGAATGTCAAACGAGCATGGAGGCGGCGGTCTTTTCGCCTACGACGAAGAAATTATGGGATGGCTGTTTTCCGATAAACAGGAGAGTTGATATGAAAAGAATGTTTACAGCCTTTTTGGCACTTATACTTACGCTTTCTTTGTCTGCCTGCGCCGACAATAAGCAATCCGCAGATTCTAAGACAGAAGTATCTGAAACGGTATCCACCACCCCGTCAGACACAACGAAATCCTCACGCATACTGATTGCTTATTTTTCCGTTCCGGAGAATGTTGACGGTGTGGATGCCGTTTCAGGGGCAAGTGTGGCTGTAAAAGACGGACAAAAAATGGGCAATACAGAGTATGTTGCAAAGATTATTCAGCAAACCATAGGCGGCGACCTGTTCCGTATTGAAACGGTGCAAAACTATCCTCTTGACCATGATACACTTGTTGACCTGGCAGCAGAGGAGCAGAGCGAAAATAAGCGTCCGGAGCTTAAAAGCCATGCAGAAAATTTCGGGCAGTATGAAACGGTTATATTAGGCTACCCCAACTGGTGGGCAGATCTGCCTATGCCTGTTTATACTTTTCTTGAAGAATATGACTTCGGAGCGAAAACCATTATCCCGTTTGTCACGCACGGCGGCAGCGGTTTTTCAAACACGCTGCGCACAATTTCCGATTTACAGCCCGGCGCGCATATCAGCGAAAATGCGCTTTCCCTCTCACGGAACGAGATCGCCGACTGCGAGAAAAAAGTGACGGAATGGGCAGAAAGTCTCGGACTGAACGCAGCAGAACCAATACCCTCAAACAGCGGTGATACCGTATTAAATGCTGTCCCCGATCCCAAAAATCAGCAAACGCTCTATTTGTGGGAAGAAAACAATATGCCCGCTGTGACGCAGTATACACAGAACAACGGCGGCTATGCGGACGATCCCGATTTTCGTCCGTATGTTGTCAGCTTTCCCGTGCCTGACGGAACGAAAATAAAGGGTGCTGTTCTGATTTGCGCCGGCGGAGCATTTCAATTCCGGAGTGACCAAAACGAGGGTACGCCTGTCGCCCGGGAACTGAGCCGACTCGGGTATCAGAGCTTTGTTGTGAATTATCGTCTGCGCCCTTATACGCAGGAGGAAGGGGCGCTTGATCTTGCCCGTGCGGTGCGGTTTGTCCGCAAAAATGCCGATAGCTACGGAATTGATGAAAAAGACATTGCTGTGATGGGCTTTTCGGCAGGTAGGATTCTTGCCGGTGAAATGCTTCTTAATTTTGACGGCATGGTAAACGGTACGGCGCTGGATTCCAATTATGTGCCTGATACACTTGACGCCGTTTCGGCGGACGCTTGTGCGGACGGCATGATTTATTCTTTTTACGGACGGCTCAGCGTTGCGTCCGATGATACGGAGCAATTTGCGTCTTCCGCTCTTCCGCCCACCTATTTCTGCTACGGAACCCGTGATCCTTTTGTCGGTCAGTTTGAAAAATGCATCAATGCATTGAGAAAAGCAGGCGTTGCCGTAGAGTCCGATGTTCTGGAAGGGCGACCGCATGGCTACGGATATACCGAGGGCTGGATTCCGGCTTACGATAAATGGCTTTCAAACATATTTGAGAATAACGGATAATAAGAAAAGAGGACTACCATGAAAAAACCTTATGTTGTATGTCATATGCTTTCCTCTCTTGACGGCAAAATTGACGGCACGTTTTTTTCTGCGCCCGACTGTACCCCTGCTCTCCGACAGTTCGGCAAAGCCCAGGAATTTTATAACTGCAACGCCACGCTGTACGGAACGACAACTATGGAGGACGGTTACGCAAACGGGCGGCTGCGCACACTTCCAAACAGCGGAATTGTTTATCCGCATGAGGATTATGTTGCACAAAGCGATGTCAAAAACTATATCGTTTCCGTTGATCCGAAAGGGATTCTGGCTTTCAGCGGCAAATATATCGAAAAGAAAAACCGACCGAAGTCTCATATTATTGAGGTTTTAACCGAACGGGTATCTGACGCTTATCTGACCTATCTCAGAGACTTAGATATTTCCTATATTTTTGCAGGCGACAAAAACCTTGATTGCGGAACGGTACTTGATAAGCTCTACGGTCTGTTCGGAATCGAGAAGCTTATGATTTCCGGCGGCGGGCTTATCAACTGGTCGTTCATGCAGGAGAATCTGATTGATGAAGTAAGCCTTGTGCTGGCTCCCGTGGCAGACG
>JBJFHV010000161.1:0-2725 GCA_051894015.1 Acutalibacteraceae bacterium
CCTATGACCCTCTGCTTGTAAGGCAGATGCTCTCCCAGCTGAGCTATGCTCCCGTACGGCTTGCAATATCTTGCAACGACTTTGATATTATAACAACATTGATTCAAAAAGTCAATGCTATTTAACAATATTTTTTAAAAAAGAGGGAATTTTTCCGAAGCGTTTTTCGCTTTTTCAAGGAACTCCCAATCACCGTCTTCGGGAGTCGGAAAATATAACGTTACAACAGTAACAATGATAGCCATCAGGCTGATAAGCTTTCTGATGAAATATAACTGATCCTTAATAATGTCCATACCCGACCCCCCTTGCGTTATTATTATATTATACTATCGTGCGCTTGTTGTCAATATTGTATTAACAAAGTATTAAGTTATGCCCGAAAGTGTGAACCTTCCGGGCATTTTTTCATCCCTATTTCACTTTCACATACTTGACCGACGAATATGAACCGTAAATATTCGTGCTTCCGACAGTCTTATACGCAACAACCTTGAAGTAGTAATATTTGCCTTTCGTCAATCCCGTTTTGGTGTAGCTGACCTTGGTATTGCCTTTGAGCGTCGCAATTTTCGTGTATTTGCCGTTTTTGCTCGTTGCCATGTACAGCACATAGCCGGTCGCTCCGGTTTGCTTATTCCAGGAAAGCGCCGCCTTTTTTGTCCCCGCAACCGCTTTGAGCGTCGGTGTGCCGGGCTTCGTGGCTGTTGTAAGGGTCGGCGAAATCTTACCCCACTTTTTGGCGGTTGTGTTGTACGCCTGAACGGCATAATAATACGTTGTGCCGGATGAAAGCTTCTTGACCGTATAGCTTGTGCCGGTCGTGTAGCCTAAGCTCTTATACTTCTTCGTGGTCGGATTGTACGAGAAAACATAATACCGCATATTCGAGCCGGCGATCTTACCCCACGAAAGAGTAATTGAATTCGTGGTCTGTGTGGCTTTCGGTTTTGACACCTGCGCCGGAAGAATATCGAAATACAAGGTTTTGGACCCCGAATATTTGCCCTTTAAGGTTACTTTCACCGCATACCGTCCGATGTTCTTGCGTCCGGAGGAGTATGTCAGCGTGTAATCCGTGTTGAGCTTGCGTACCGTTCCCCTGCTGTCCTTGATCGTGACCGTCGGGGTTTTCACCTTGCCGTCATAGGCATATGATGCTGCGGACAGGATGAAGTCCGTCAGCTTCGGAATCACGGTTGTTTTGGCAACCGTTTTACAGACCGTACAGGCGGCAACCGCTTTTCCGTCTTTTGTCGTTGTCGCCGGGGTCACGGTGGTTTTATAGGTATGCGCCTTCTTCGCTACGGTTTTGCGGGCGACCAGCACCGCCTTACATCGTGAGCAGTGTTTGCCCTCAGTCAGTCCCGTCTTTGTGCAAGTGGCGGTGACTGCTTTGTCTATGACTTCGGTGTGACCCAAAGCGGTATCCGGCTGTTCGATCGTTTCTGCCGTCTTATGGCAATTTTTGCAAAGGCGGATCTTTTTCGCGTTTTCCGTGCAGGTGGCAGCAATGGTAAACGGTTCGCCGTCCGGCTCGTGAGCAACAAGCGACACAAACGTTTTCGTCTCCGTCTTTCCGCAGACCGAACAGGTTCTCATCCGATAGCCGTATGTTGAACAGGTCGATTTCACCACTGTTTTATAGTCCGAAAAGCTGTGGGTACATTCGTTTACCGTCACGGTAACGGTTGCCTTGACTTCGCTGTTGAGTTTTGACGTGCAGGTAATGATCGCCGTACCGGCCTTGATTCCCGTTACCGTTGCGTCAGAATCGACTTCGGCGACGGTCGGGTCACTGCTTTTCCATTTGAAATAGGTTTCTTTCGCGTTTTCGGGCGTTTTATTGACAGAAAGCGAAAGGCTTGAATCGACATAAATACTTTCGGTGCTGTTGGCAAAGCTTAACGCAGTCAGCTTGACATAGTCGTCACTGGTCGGTGCAATTGTGCTTGTACCGGTTGTCAGGTTATAGCTTGACGAAGCCGGAATGCTGTCTGAGCTTACCGCCGCGTCAAACTGCTGATCCTTTGTCAGCGTAACCGCATCATAAGAAACGTTTCTCAACGGATGGCCGCCGGCGTCAAACTCAAACACCGAGTAGTCCATCGTTCCGCTGTCCGTTGCCACAAGCTTCACCGAATAACTGTCCGAAGTCGGTAGGCATACATACTTTTCGTCGCCGATAACGAGCGCCGAAATTTTGCTGTCGCTCTTTGTCACCGTATTGTTTTCGATTGCAGTTACAAGCGTGCTCCCTTTGTAGACGAATACATTGACCGGACATTGGATTGTGATGGTTTTATACGGGGTATCTTCAAATTCATCGCCGACCGTTCCGTCAAAGCCAAATTCCGGACAGGAAGTCGCAAGAATTTTCGCATAAAGCTCAGACAGGTAGATGTTATGACAATATGCATCGGAAAGACCGACCTGCCTTATCTGAATCAAGGATATCTGCTTTTTCAGCTCAAGCTTCTTTTCTTGGAAGAAATTGATGATGATACTGCTTTCCGTACTTTTCAGCGCATCAATCGTTTTACTGCAGGTATTGTTTTCCGCAAACTTCAGCATTTCGAGCGCGCAGTCAAGTTCTCGGGCATAAAGGTACGCGCCGTTGCTGTCCTTTTGAGCATTGCTGACCAGCATCTGCGTATACAGATTCATAACGGTATTTTTCAAGCTTTTCTGGAATCCGCAGGCAATAACAATCTTACCAATCGCA
>JBJFHV010000162.1:0-2724 GCA_051894015.1 Acutalibacteraceae bacterium
TGGGAAACGTCAATCGGAAGAAGCAATCTTTGCGATATTGTTTTAGGCTACAATTCTGTTTCAAGAGCGCACGCGGTCATCAGCCGGAGAATTGACGGGTGGTATATTTTTGACCTGATGACAAAGAACGGAATCGAGATAAACGGCAAGAAGCTTGAAAAAAGCGCGACGATTCAGAACGGAGACGTGCTCACAATCGGCACGGCGAGCTTCAAGTTCCTTGTTTCCAACGATCCCGTTCAGGCGGCAGGACGAAAGTCGAAGAAAAAGGCGGCCCAAAAGCCGGCTGCACCGAGACCGCAGACCCAAAGACCGCAGGGTCAGCCGTCGCCGAACGGCACATACCGTCCCCCGACGGGTACGGATTATCCTTACGGTACGGGCGGGCAGCCGTATCAGCAAAACAGTGTCCCCGAGACGGGCAAGACGGGAGATCCCGCAATCGTCAACCCGAAAACCGGTGCCATTGTTGTTCTTCGCGGCAATCTTGTTTCCATCGGAAGAGGCAACACCTGCGATTTAAAGCTTGCCGATCCGAGCGTTTCAAGAAAGCACGCATCGCTTGTTCTTTACGAGGACGGCTGGGCGATCGAGGATTCCGGCTCAACGTCGGGAACATATCTCAACGGACAAAAGGTTTTGTCACCGCAGCTTCTTTTTGACGGAGACACCATAACCTTAGGCACAACGAATCTGAAATTCCAGGTGCTTTCACGCACCTATAATTAAAAGGAAAGGAGAGACGGCATGAAAAACGAAAAGAAACCCGCTTACCGCGAACGACTTCGCAAGAAATACAAATATGTTGACCGTGCGTTCATTTTGTTCCTGCTTTCCATATTCCAGTTTTTTACCTATTTGCCTGTCATTTTCCATGACGACAAAGTGTTCCCGCTTCAGGCGCTGATGCTGATCGGATATACGCTTTTTGAATGGTTATACGTTTTTGTCATGCACGTTTTTTTCAAAAAGGTAAATTTTGAACTGGAGTTTATTGCCTTTTTCCTTTGCGGAATCGGTCTTTGCATCACCACTAGTGTGAATCCGACAACCATTGTAACGCAGCTGGTTTCCGTGATTCTGGGAATTATCGTATATGATGTCCTTCTTTGGTTTCTTCAGGACGTCAACCGGGTTATGAAGGTCCGTTTGCCGCTTGCAGTGTTTACGCTGTTGTTCTTTGCGGCGTGTTTCGTCTATATCCGCTTTGTTGTCGGAACAAAAAACGGCGCGTATAACTGGCTTTATATCGGCGGTGTTTCCATTCAGCCGGCGGAGCTTGTGAAAATCGCCTTTGTCTTTGTCGGCGCGGCGTCGCTTGATAAGCTTCTGACCGCTAAAAACAGCTATTTGTACATTGCTTTTGCTTTGGGCTGTATCGGAATTCCCGTTCTGATGCGTGACATGGGCACGGCACTGATTTTCTTTTTCACTTTTATTATCATCGCGTTCATGCGTTCGGGCGATATCCGGTCAATCCTGTTCATTTGTGCCATTGCTGTTGTCGGTGCCGTTATCGTCATCGCTTTGAAGCCGTATGTCGCTAACCGCTTTATGGCCTACCGCCACGTTTGGGAAAACACGGACAACAGCGGCGGCTATCAGCAGGTAAGAACCCTGATTTACTGCGTCAGCGGCGGACTTTTCGGTCTGGGACTCGGAAACGGAAAGCTCAGAGACATTTTCGCTTCGACGACCGACCTTGTCTTCGGTGTTGTCTGTGAGGAGCTTGGCATGATCGTGGCTTTCTGCATCGTTATCTGCTTTGCGGTTATTGCTATTTATGCCGTTGTCAATTCCAAATCCGCACCGTCAACCTTTTATTCGATTGCGGCGTGTTCGGCGGCGGCATTGCTTCTTTTCCAGACGAGCCTTAACATTTTCGGCATCACCGACCTGCTTCCGCTTACGGGCGTTACGCTTCCGTTTGTCAGTCAGGGCGGCTCAAGTATGATCTGTTCCTGGGCACTTTTTGCCTTTATCAAAGCGGCGGACGTAAGAGCCTATCCGAAGGTATTCAAAAACAGTTAAGGAGAGTGATTGAATGAAGAATATTACCAAACGGGCTTATGTGATTTATGCACTGATCTGCGCTTTCTTCGTCGGACTTGGCATTCTGATGTATTCGTTCATCGCTCACGGCGGCGAATGGGCAGCCAACCGCATTAACCGCCACGTTTTTACAAACCGCCAGCTGACCAATGCGGGCACAATCTACGACCGCGACATGAAGGTGCTTGCCCAGACCAAAAACGGTGAACGTGTTTTCAGCGACGACTATTACACCCGTGTTTCAACGTTGCACGTTGTCGGCGATTCCCAGGGCTATATCGCCACCGGTGTTCAGACGCTTTACCGGCCGAATCTGATCGGTTACAATTTCGTGGACGGTGTTTACAACGCCGTTAAAGCAAATGATAAAAACGATATTGTGCTGACAATTGATTCCGAGGTGTCGAAAGTTGCCTGGCAGGCGATGAACGGAAAGAAAGGAACGATCTGTGCCTACAATTACAAGACCGGTGAGGTTGTCTGTATGGTTTCCTCCCCGTCGTATGATCCGAACAACAAGCCGTCGGATATTGACACCGACACGACAGGCAAATACAACGGTATTTATATCAACCGCTTCCTTTCCGGTGTGTTTACACCCGGTTCCACATTTAAGGTCGTGACAGCGATCTGTGCGCTTGACAATATTGAAGGTGTCAGCAAAAGAACCTT
>JBJFHV010000163.1:0-2721 GCA_051894015.1 Acutalibacteraceae bacterium
AGAAGCTAAATCCAAAAACTACAAACCAACTATTAGTGAGACAAACTAAAATTTAACGCTCAGCCCACGGCTCGGGCTGTCGACTTTCAATTTAGTACTGCCTGCCCCGGCATTGGTGTCGCCCGGCGACCGCCACGCGACAAAATTTATACGTCCAAGCAGAAGAAAACAGACTACTATATCTTAACCTTTTCATCTTAAATCAATCCATCTGTTTACAACGCAGAGATCGAGCAAAATTCTTCTTCCCCTCTTGACAGCTCTCAAATACCATGCTATATTATGCATAGAGTTCCGATGTATCGAAACTCTATGTCGGGCAACAGTAAGACAGTCCCCCTGCTTTTACCTTGTTGTCCGACCTTGAAACCGAAAAAATTTTTATATGAGGTGATTTTATGAATATCAAAAAAGAACTCTCCAAGGGCAGTACCTCCTTACTTGTACTTTCCGTGCTTGAAAGCGGCGATATGTACGGCTATCAGATCATCAAGGAAATCGAAGCACGCTCGGAATTTGTGTTCTCGCTGAAAGAGGGCACGCTCTACCCGATTCTGCACGCTTTCGAAAAGGACGGCTACGTGACCTCGTACTGGATTGAAAACGAGTCCGCCCGCAAGAGAAAGTACTACCGCATCACGGACAAGGGCATCAAGGCACTCTCCAAAAACAAGGAGGAATGGACATCGTATTCCTCGGCGGTCAACAAGGTTATCGGCAAGGTGTCGCACGCCAAGGCGTAAAAGCGGAGGATATACTTATGAGCAAACCGAAAATCGTTTCGGACTACTTAGACGCCGCCATCCCGAAAGGGCTGTCAGCGTCCCGACGTAAGCTTCTCACCGAAGAGCTCGAGGGGCACATCTATGACCGTGTTGACGCTTATATGCAGATGGGCTACACAAAAGAAGAAAGTCTTCAAAAAGCGATTGAAGCGATGGGTGACGCTGAGCCGGTTCAAGTAGAATTTAACCGACTGTATAACGGTGATACCGTTCTTGCGTGCCTTGTTCCTTTTGTTATGGTCTTATCGGTATCACTGTTTCGCATCATTTTCGGAAACACCATATTATCCATGCCCAACACAACAGAACTGGCTGTCAGTCTGATTTTTGTTTTCAGTCTTATCCTCGCCGAAATTTGGGCATACCGAAAAAAGCGCAAAAATGTTTTGATTTCCTTTGCGGTTACGACAGCGGTTCTTTTCATCCCGCCGTTTCTCCCCTACCTTTCCATGTTAGCGGAAATCCTTGTCAACCCCGCACAGGCACTCGAAATTATAACTTCCTCTCTTCTGGCTTGTGTTTGTGCAGTGTTCAGAGTCAGCAAAGAAACCCTGTATTACGGCATATTAAACCTGATTTCCTTGTATTTGCCTCTTCTGTTATCCGTCTGTCTGACTGCCTTACCTGCATCTTTGTCCGTTTCATGTGATAAAGAAAAGCAATACAGCGAAACGCCGAAAAAGAAAAAGTCCGTCAGGCTTCCTTATATCGGGATCTTCTTTATTGCTCTTACAGCTGTTTTTTGCGTCTTTTATTCATCAGCTTGCGATTATTATCAAATCGAAGACGGCGGAACGGCTGTGCAGGAAAGGCTTGAAGAAAAGAGATATAAAGATCTATACGAGATTTACAGCCGCATTTCGGACGAAGCTGACTTTGAAACAGCAGACAGCATTTTGCGTGAGTGCGGTCTGATACCGCAAGACGAGTTTCTTGAAACCCTCCCTCCCTTAGAACGTGAAGAGTGGGAAGTTGGCCTTAACGACGAAGGAGTAGCTTTATCAGACAACGACCGCTTTTATCTTTTTCCCGGAAAGTACGGTCCGTCAGAATCATATCGCTATTACAACGGCGATGAAGAAGTTTCGCATTATTCCGCTCGGGGAATTATTATTCCGGACACCGGAAAAAAACCGCTTTCATATAAAACAATGGTCTTTTCAAACGAAGAAGGCTATAACAACAGCCTTTTGGAAAAGAACATTACGGCTCCGATCTATGATGCGTTTTCAACATTACAAAAAGGCGACGAAAAGTCCGAAGTCTTGTCCGCTTTTGAAAACTTACATTTTACGGATGTCATCATACAAAGAGATCTATCCGGAAGCGCACCGACCGAAACCCGTATATATCGGTGCTATATACAGTATTTTTACAACGATAGAGAAGACGACCCGCAGGAAATCAAAGACCTGAACGGTTGGTGCGACATTACCGCAACGTTGTTTTTTGATGAAGACAATCTGACTGACGGTATATTTTCCGGAACAGGAAAAGACCGCAAGTATTATTATAACGACATCGGCACTGTAACAATACCGTAACACCGCTCAAAGGAGTGAACCTCATGTCAAAACCGAAAATCGTTTCGGACTACTTAGACGCCGCCGTTTCCAAAGGGCTTACGGCGTCCCGACGTAAGCTGATTACACAGGAGCTTGAAAGCCACATCTATGATAAAGCCGAACACTACATCGAAATCGGCTATTCCGAGGAGGAAAGTTTTGAAAAGGCAGTCGCCGAAATGGGCGAAGCCGAAGCGGTCAGCACGCAGTTTGATGAAATCTACAAAGAAAACGGCAAGCTGAAATTTGCTCTTGCAGCGGTCATTTTTCTTTCAACTCTTCTGTTTACGCTGTGCACACCGTTGGGTGCTGTTGCTCCCATCAAGTCCTATGCGCCGCCGGTCTACGTTCTGCTTTCGTTCGTTCTTTAT
>JBJFHV010000164.1:0-2715 GCA_051894015.1 Acutalibacteraceae bacterium
GGCGAAAACCGATTCCAGACTCATGAGCATCGAAGCGATTGTCGGCTCGGTTTTCTGCTGACCGAGAATCTGAAGCGTATAGGCAACACCGCTTGACATAATCCCCGAATAGGCAATCGAAAGAGCTGCGCCGCGGATCAGCTCAGGTGACACATCCTCAAAAAGGAGCATCGGGATTCCGGCGATGATGCCCGTCACAAGGAACTGAACGCAGGAAAGCTTTACGCCGTCCACTCTCGGCGAAACGTAGTCGATAACAAGAATATGAATCGCGTACACAACCGCACAGCCGAGAACATAAAGATCGGACATTCTCACTGAATTATCCGTCACGCAAAGAAGATACAGTCCGCCGAGCGATACGGCAACGCAAAGCCAGATAACCGGTCGTATCTTCTTTTTGAAGAACAGGCTGAAAATCGGAACAAGGAGAATGTAAAGTGCCGTGATAAATCCGGCCTTTCCCGGCTCGGTACCCCGGTCGATTCCGAACTGCTGTAAAAGAGACGCAACGCAAAGCGCCGCACCGCAGGCAAGACCGCCGAAAAGAAAAAATTTTTTCTCCTGTTTTGTTTCAAGCTTTTTGTAGGTACCGTTTTTCTTTTTGACCGAATCCATAATCAGAATAACGGGCACAAGCGAAAACGCACCGAGCAGACTGCGAAGCGAAATAAACGTAAACGGGCCGACATATTCCGCGCCCGTCGTCTGAGCAACAAAGGAGCTTCCCCAGATGATAGCGCAAACCGTCAGCATTAAACTTCCGGTAAGACTGTTTTTTCTTGATTGTGTCATTTTTTCATCGTCCTTATATATTTTTTATGCCAAAGCAGGAATGAATCTTCCCAAAAATTCGAAGCCGTAATAAATAAGCGGTGCAAAAACAAGCGCCGGAAAGAAATTTGCAACCTTGATTTTTGTAATACCGATCAGGTTAAGCCCCAAGGCAAAAATCATCAGCGATCCGACACAGGTAATTTCGGCAATTGCCGGGTCGCTCAGTACGGGCGCAAGCAGTCCCGAAAGCAAGACCAGTCCGCCCTGAAAAACAAGCACAAAAAGCGACGCAAAGATCACGCCGATTCCGAGCGACGCCGAAAGCATCATCGACGAAAAGAAGTCGAGAACCGCTTTGGTATAAAGCGTTGAACAGTCGCCCTTGAGTCCGGCTTCCAGTGAACCGACAATCGTCATCGCACCGATGCAGAAAAGCAGACTTGCCGTGACAAAGCCCTGTGCGACGCTCGACTTGTCCGACGAGCCGCCGACTTTTTTCGAAAGGAAGTCGCCGACATTGTTGATCCGCTTATCGAAATCGATCAGCGTTCCGACAATCGCTCCCAAGACCATGGAGATAATCGCCACGAGGGTGTTTTCGCCCTTGAGCATACCCGAAATTCCGATACAGACCGTGCAAAGACCCAAGCCGATCATCACGGCGTCGGAGTATTTTTGCTTGATTCCCTTTTTCATGATCAGTCCGATCAGACTGCCTATAATAACCGTCGCAACATTGACCAATACGCCCGGCATATTGACACCCCCAACAAAACGCGTTAAGAGTTATTATACAATATTTGTTCCGGGTGTGCAAGCATTTCCGCCATTTTTTCGATTTAAATTGCGAAAGCAGTACAAAAAGATATCGGGTCTTTTCAAAAAGCCCGATACCCTTTTACTATTTTGAAATCAGTCGTCCTTTTCTTTTTCGAAATCAATCACCGTTCCTGTATAGGCGTTGATTTCATATTCGTATTCATATCCCCCGTATTCCATTTCGACCTTATAGATCATTTCGTTCGTATCATCGTCCGCTTTAAGCTTAACCGATACATGAGCTTTTTCGGTATTCACCCCCGCGTGTTCCGAAGCAATCCGTTCGGCTTTTTCGGCTCCGATTACGGCTTGCTTCGATTCAGTGGTTTTTTCGTCCGTACTCTTGTCTTCGGTCAAAGTCGGTGCTGTCGTTTCTGAAGCCGGAGCAAAAGAGGTAACAGTCGTTGTTTTCTCTTGCGTACTTTGGCTTTCGGCCGCCGACGGCTGAAGAGAAGCAACCGCCTTTTTATAAGAACAGGAAATGATTTTTCCGCTAACGGCGTTGACTTCGTATTCATATTCGGTGTCACCGCATATAAATTCGACCTCGTATTTGGCCACGCCGTCCTCATAGTCAAGTTCAATTTCAAAGTTACGGCAGTCGGAAGCCATCAGTCCGTTATTCGTTAAAATGCTTTCTTTCACTTCTTCCTTTGTCTTGAAAACAACGGTATCCGGCACGGTCGTTCCGCCTTCTTCTTTTTCGTCCCTGTCGTCTTTTTCGCTTTTACAGGTCAAAACTTCCCCCGTCAGAGCATTAATATCACATTCGTATTCAAGACCGCCGACCTCAAACTCAACCTCGTAAGCCAAAACACCGTCGTCAAGATCAAGCTTGCATTCCGTTTTGGTGACCTGCTCTTTTTTCACGTTTGCCGCTGCATACGCAATCCTTTGCGCAGCCGCTTCGCCGATATACGCTTTTCGGCTGGCACTTCCCGTTACGGAAATTCCGTTGTCGATGGACTGTTCACTCATCAGAACATTCAGCTCATTGACGGAAAGGGCGGCAAGCTGAGAAAACGTGAAAGCGGTTTTCTCGGAATCAATCAGGTGCTTAATCAGTGTTGCCTTTCCGACCGTGATGCCGTACTGCTCGCTCAGGTTTTTCAGCTCATC
>JBJFHV010000165.1:0-2712 GCA_051894015.1 Acutalibacteraceae bacterium
CTTCTGTTTTCCTGCTGTGTTGCTGCCGGCGCAGCTTCTTCGGACGAAAAAGTGCAGTTCACATCATTTTCGAGCACTTCTTCGAGCGTTACGCTCTCCTGGGAAAAAGCAGACGGAGCCGTCGGATATAAGGTATACGAATTTCAAAACGATATCGCTTCAACCGTCAAAAAAACAGCCGGGTGTTCGATGACGATCACCGGATTAAAGCCCGATACAGAATACATATTCAAGGTTCGTTCCTATACCAAGGATAAAAACGGGAATACGGTAAACGGCGCTTTAAGCGATGCCCTGACCGTCAGGACAAGACTTGAAGATATTCAAAATCTGCGTTTTGTTTCAGCTTCACAAACTGCAATAAAGATCGGCTGGGACAAGGTTGAGAAGGCTGAGTATTACAGAATTTCTGTTGCTCCGTTTGGTCAGAGCAGCTATAAAAACGTCGGAAAAACCACGGATAATTCTTTCACGGTCAGCGGACTTGACGGTAAAACCGGATATAAAATCCGTGTTGTTGCCGCCGGAAACAAAAACACTTCGGCCTATACAAGAATTTCCCTTTATACAAAGCCCGCCGCAGTCAGGTCGGTCAAAGCCGTCTCAAATGATTACAGTTCCATTACGCTTCAGTGGGATAAAACGTCTGCCGCCACCCGATATTATGTTTATGCAAGCGAAACAAAGGACGGTAAATATACGCTCAAGGGCGCAACCGATAAAACAACGTTTAAGGCAAGCTTTAACAGCGCGGGCAAAAAATATTATATCAAGGTTCGTGCGGCGGCGCAAAACGAATATCAGAATACGCTCGGAAGCTTTTCGGATATTATTTCGGCCTCCACAAAGGCATATCCGTTTTCAATCAGCATCAAGTCCAAGAGCATCAGACAGGGAGAATATATTTATCTGAGTGTTCCTCATTATAAAAATGTTGAATGGACAAGCTCAAATACCAATGTGATTTCGCTTAAAGGCTCGCGGGCCTATGCGGCTTCGACGGGAACGGCGACAATTACGGCAAAAAGCGGAAGCCGGAAAACCAGTGTAAAAATCACAGTCGGCGCACCGGTGGTCAGTTATATGTCCTGTGTCTACGATTATACGAACGATAAAATGGTGTTTTCAAACAAACTCAACAGCCGATGCTATCCGGCGAGTATTACAAAGCTGATAACCGCTCTTGTCGCGCTGAAATATATGAGCGTCAATGACACGATAACCGTCGGAAGCGAGCTGAATTTAGTGGAATCGAATTCAAGCCGCTGCGGAATCCAGAAAGGAGAAAAATTCCGTCTGGGCGATCTGCTGTACGGATTACTGCTCCCGTCCGGCGGTGACGCCGCATACTCAATAGCCGTCAACTGCGCAAGAAAGGTTTCCAAAAATCAGAATATGGGTTATGTGGAAGCGAAAAACTATTTTGTCTCGCTTATGAACAGCTATATGAAGTCAATCGGAGCCACCGGAACCCATTGTGTCAATCCGCACGGATATCCCGTAAACGGTCACTATTCAACAGTGCATGATCTTGTTCTTGTTGCAAAGCAGGTGCTGAAAAATCCAACCCTCAAGACGGTTACCGCAACATCATCAAAATATATCAAAGCCTTGACCGGCAAGGGCAGAACATGGAATACGACAAATCAGCTTTTGAACCGCTCAAGCAGCTATTATTCTCCGTACGCACACGGGCTGAAAACAGGAACTGTTGCAAACAACTATACAGGCATTGTTTCCGCCGCAACAAAAAACGGCCGGACGATTATTACCGTTGCGGTCGGCTGTGAAAGCTTTGACGCAAGATACAAAGCGACGCACAAGCTTTATAACGCATATTTATAATAAAAACTGCCGCCTTAGTCAGATTACTCCGACAAAGGCGGCAATTTTGTTTGTTGTTATTTCACATAACATGAGAGAATTTCACCGACATAGATTTTATGATAATCTCCTGCGGCATAGTTTTTGTCAATCGACGGGTCGAGAAAGCCGCCGGGGCTCATCATCTGACCGGCTATTTTTTTGCAGACAAGGACGATTTTTGCCTGCTCAAAAGCTGTTGAACCGTCAACAAAAAGGGGAGTCAGGCCTGTTTCTTTCGCTTTGTCGAAATCGCGTCCGCTGTGTGAGCCGCAGAATGAAAGCGCTTTATGATATTCTTTCGGATAGAAGCTCAGGGTAAACAAATCGTTTTTTTCGACAAATTCGAATGTGTATCTTTGCGGACGGACGAAGATGAAACAAACGTCTTTATTCCAGAGTTCACCGACGCCGCCCCAGCTTACGGTCATGGTATTATAACCGTTCTCGTCTCCGCTTGTCAGAAGAGCCCAATCGTCATCAAAAAGCTTGATAGGATTTTCCGGCAGATTTTTTACATTGATTATTTTGAAGTTTTTCATAGGTTCGCCTCCGTATCTTTTTTGCCTTTACCGTTACATTATAAACCCGACTTATATCTATGGTCAAGTCTGCTTTTTTATGTCCCGGGTCGTGTGACGACGACAATGCCGGGGTACATGGTGCTTGATTGAAAGCAGACAGCCCGAGCAGTTGATTGGGTGATAAATTTCAGTTTAGTCTCGTGGTGATACCAATGCCGGGTTAGGCAGTGCTAAATTGAAAGTCGACAGCCCTAGCCGTAGGCTGAACGTTAAATTTTAGTTTGTCTCACTAATGGTTAGTTTGTACTTTTTGGAATTAGCTACT
>JBJFHV010000166.1:0-2705 GCA_051894015.1 Acutalibacteraceae bacterium
TGAGGGTGATTTGTTCTCTCCTATGTTTGAAGTACTAAAAGTTGATTTGCTGATATTTTGTCTTTTTTTCGGTTTATAGAATATCAAAACAGAATGCTTTTTATTTAGCAAACGAAAAGCAGGCTTGCTGAAAAGTTCAGTCCAACCATTACCGCGTCAGGCACAAAAGAGATCAGACCGACTGTTACTGACAAAGTGCGATTAACGCTTTTAGTTTATCGGTGGGAACCCCTTCGACGGCTAACGCCGCCACCTCCCCTTTCAGGGGAGGAAAATACCTTATCAAGTCAATAATAGGGTTCTCCCCTGAAAGGGGAGATGTCAGCTCTGCTGACAGAGGGGTCCTGCTAAACTGAAATTTACCACTCAGTTCGCGGCTCGGGCTGTCGGGTGAATTCTTCATTCAAACCATCCCGGGATTGGCGTCGCCATGCGACCGGCTCGGGCACCTCGCTTTCAATTAAGTACAATGTACCCCGGGGATTGGAGTCGCCTAGCGACCCATGCGACCGACAAAAAAGACTGCTCCTCATGGGAACAGCCTTTTTGAATTAAAATCGGATTTTGCCGCTTGGTAACCCTTGCGGTACACCGGTATTCGTTATTTTGTCTCTACCGTAAAGCTCAGCTCATACTCCGTACCCTTGTGCATGATGTACGGATCGCGTAAACAGGCGTTGCCCGGGGTGTCGCCGCCGACGCCTCTTTGCATCAGGTCAATGCAGACCTCGGTGATGTCTCTTTCGTGAAGCTCGTGAATGTGCTCGGCTCTGTCAAGCTCGTCAACCGTGTAGTGGTGACAGGTGAAGCAGAACGGCTTGTCGCCGGTCGCCGTAAGAACGAGACCCTTACCGTCCTTATCCATGATTTCAAGAGTACGGACATCGGTTCTCTGCCCGTTTTCCTGCGGACGCATGTAGTGATGCTCAAGGTCGCTTACGCTCATCGAGTGAACGGCTAATTTTCCGCCCGTCTTACGGTCACAGTAGGTTTCGTGCGGTCCTCTGCCGTACCAGGTGACAGCGTCAAACTTCTTCGGCATGGTGAACTTGAGACCGAAACGAAGCATATCAAGCGTTGCCTTGCACTTGTAGGTGACGTCCATCTTTCCGTCGGGGTGAACGGTGTAGGTGATTTTTGCGTCCTTGGCGCCGATTGTCGAAACTCTTGTTTCAATATAGGCACTCTTTCTGAATTTATGGATAAACGTTGCTTTCGTTTTTGCCATATCCGTTGAACGCTTCCATTGGTAAAGCGGATGAACGGGAATCAACGGCGGAACAAAGTTCAGAAAGTCAATGTCGTTGTCCGTCAGCGCACGGTAAAAGTTCGGTCGGAAAGAGGCCTTGAGGTATTCCGTACCGTCCTTCTGAAGCGATACGGGCATACCGTCACGGAAGGTGTAGCTGAAATGATCTCCGCTTACGGTGAAGAACTTTTCATCGCCCGTGATGTTGATGTTTCCGTCGCATTCCTCAGCTGTCTTTTCGTCGGCGGACTTGACAATGTACTGATCCCATGCCTGCTCAAAGCCTTTCTTCGCAAAGCGGCAGTCCTCTTTGCGCTTGAACGAGAAAAGAATCGTGACTTCGCCCTCGGGCATGGTTTCGAAGCCGTAATCAATTGTGAAGTCTTTCTGCGAAAGCGGAGCAACTTTCTTATATTCCTTTGCGGGAACCTTGCCGGTCTTGATTGTCACGCCGTTTTCCTTGATGTCATAAACCAGCTCAAATGCCGAAAGATCGGAGAAAAGCTGTTTGTTCTTGACGGTGAATTCACCCTTTGCCGCATCTCTTGCCTCGACCTTCATTTCGGCATAGACCTTCTTAACCTCATAAATCGACGGGTGAACCTTACGGTCGGCAGCGATAATGCCGTTTGCGTTGAAGTAGGTGTTGCTTCCGACGATGGCGCAGGTGTTATAGGGAGGTGCAAACCAGTGCTCTTTTTCGTTGTAGTCCGTACCGTACAGCCAGATGTCCTCGCCGTTGCGGCCTTTCTTATGAATCGCCTGGTCAACGAAGTCCCAGATATAACCGCCGCAAAGGTTGTCGTACTTTTCGAACGCGTCCATGTACTCCTGGAAGTTGCCGAGGCTGTTTTCCATCGCGTGCGCATATTCGCAGAAAACAACGGGCTTAGTGTACCATTCTTTTTTGATCGGCTTGCTGTCGGCGGCAAGAGCGTTTGCGATATTGTCAAACCAGGTGATCGTGATCGGTTCTCTCTTGCCGAGCTTTTCGACCATATCCTCAGTCGGGTACATACGGCTGATGACATCACTCTTGGTAAAGTCAGCGTCACCCTCGTAATGGAACTGTCTTGTTCTGTCGAGTGCTAAAGCCGCCTGTTTCATCTTCATGAAGTTGCTTCCGTCGCCGGCTTCGTTTCCGAGGCTCCACATAAAGACGCAGGCATGGTTGCGGTCACGAAGAACCATTCTTTCCATACGGTCAACGACCGCTTTTGTCCACATCGGGTTATCGCCGGGGACATTCTTTCTTCTGACGCCGTGGGTTTCGAGGTCACATTCGTCCATGACCCAGAAGCCGTACTCATCGCAAAGGTCATAGAACCGCGGATCGTTCGGGTAATGGCTTGTACGGATCGAGTTGATATTGTTCTGCTTCATGATGTCGAAGTCCTGAATGTACCGCTCGTCGGGTACTGCCCAGCCGGTGTCAGGATCAAAGTCGTGACGGTTG
>JBJFHV010000167.1:0-2705 GCA_051894015.1 Acutalibacteraceae bacterium
ACCTTCTAGAGTTTTTATATCTTTTTCATCTAAAAAATCAAATTCATCGTAAAATGCACTTGGATTTTCGATTAATTCTTCAAAATCGTTCTTTTTACCCAATTCATTTTTTACTAACAAGGCTATAATTTCATTTGATGTTGAACCTTCTGGTATAGTTATTTTCACACCATCTTGATATATCTCACCCGAAACTAATTTGTCGATTATATCAGCATTTGAAAGAGTTTGATTTAATAAATAACTACCAGACTTCATATGAGAGTAACTATTCTTCATTTTAAAGTTTATTTTAAAAATAAATTCATTTTTTATTAAATTACGCTTGACAAACAAAAAAATGAAATGTATAATATAAATGAATTGAAACAGAAGTTTCAATATTTTATTTACGGAGGATTGAATCATGGATATCACTATCATCAGACAAGTTCTTGCTCAGCTTTGGAGTGCTCTTCTTAAGCATCTTACAGATGTTCTTCCCGCAGGCCTTCTCGATAAAATCGGTGTTCCGTACGCTGACTAATTTAATTTGTTCAAAAACGTTAAACACTCTCCTTTGGAGAGTGTTTTTTGTATTCTGATCCGTAATGCCAGGTATTCCCCGTCATCACAGAAATTGACCCTGTAAAATTTCGGTCAGCATCGCGGTCTCCGCTTCATATTTAACAGCAAATTTTCGTACACAGGATACTTGCTCTGCGGCGAAACGCCAACCGCCGGAACCGTGTTCTCCCACTCTTCTTTCTGTTCACTAATCTTGACAAGTTCTCGTATTCTAACAGGTAAACTCATGTGACTTTCTCGTAAAACCGTTCGGCGTCAGTCTTTTCAGCCCGTCGTATGTCATCGTCATGGAGGAGGTTGAGCCGCCGTCCGCTTCGTTTCCGTCAAACTTCACCGTATAGGTAATGTGGTTGGATTGGCATCAAAACGGAAGCACAACATTAAATGCCAAACCTCTGCCGATGTTATAAATGATTGCTGTTGTAATCATTTATCTCTACCTGTTTTACAATAAAAAGCCGTCACTATTTTTAATTCAGTAACGGTTATGTAATATAATTTTTATATTGTTGGATTTTTGGGCAATAAAAAAGACCTATTTTTTAGGGATGAGAATTCCCAAAAATAGGTCTTATGTATCATTCCGTTTTCTTTCTATCGTCTTTTCATGGATTTTATGATTTATTTCGCCGGCGGCACATTCAGCGTCAGATCCGTCAACGGGAAGGAACAGCACGGATGAATACAACCAAATTTATGATCCGCCATGCGACGATATTCCATGTTTTTGGGCACATAGACCTTGCCCGAAAGCAGATGCGAATGACAGAACCCACATTCGCCGCTGCGGCAGCGAGCCGGAATTGCGATCCCATTTTTTTCGAGAATCCGCATCACAGAATCCGACGTCGAACCGGTCACGGTCTTCGTCTCGTCCCGGATCGTCACAGTAATACTTACCGTTTCCGGAACATCGGACGGATAATCGGGTTGCTGCTTCGGGTCATGGAATTCGCCGAACATCTCATGGCGGATGTATTTGCGTTCGAGTCCCAGCTTTTCAAGCTGCTTATCGGCAAACACAACCATTTGCTGAGGTCCGCACAAAAAGACGGAAAACGGCTCGTTTCCGGGCGCATATTTTTGAATCAATTCCGCCGTGATGAATCCCCGTTCAGCACCGTCGGGAAGTTCACAATCCGCATCGCTGAGTACATGAACAACTCTGAATTTCGGCGTCCGTGCAGCAATCGCATCGAGTTCTTCACGGAACAAAATGCTCGCTTGATTCCGGCTTCCGTATAATAATGTCAGGTCAAAATCTTCGTCTCCGTCAGCAATTGCATTTGCCATGGAAAGAAACGGCGTGATGCCGCTGCCTCCCGCAAGACCGATCACTTTAGAGGCATCACGAAGCGGCTGATATTCAAAATTGCCGGACGGAGCCGAAACTTCAACCTCAGAACCGACGTCCCAGTTGTTTAAAATATAATTGGACAGCAGACCGCCGTCAACACGCTTGACGGTCAGCTCATAAAAACCTTTTAACGAATCGGACGGAGATGATGAAATCGAGTACGCTCTCGTGATCGGCAGACCGGAGACTTCCTGAAAAACAGTCAGATATTTACCTGCGCCGAAAAAAGCCAGTTTATCGGTGCCGCGGGACGGGTCGGGAACAAGCGTAAAGCTTTTGCAATCAGCCGCACGCTGTTTTACGGCGGAAACTTTCAGATACTGGCGTTTCGGGTGAAGCGCTTCGGCAAGCTCTTTTGCGTGATCGGCTTCGGAAGGAATTGCATCGGCTCCCGATTCAAAACGGGCCTGTCTGTTTCCCATCATGGGCAGGAATTTTTTCATAGATAAGGATTTGATCGGACTTGCCATTTTATTTTCCCTCCTTTAATGCCTTGAGCGTAAGTTTTGCGGCTTTTTCGCCGGTATAGTAAGCACAGTAGTAACCGTCACCGCGTTCCTGTGACGCACCGCAGAACAGGAAGTTGTCAAACGGCTGATCTTTTGCGTAGTTGACTGTTCTCGGAATCAGGCTGTCCCACATATCGAGACGGTAACCGTAAGGTGTGCCGAGCGGCGTGTTGAGATAATGCGCAAATGTCGGCGGTAATGCGACCTCGATTTCCTCAATGTAAGGTTTGATAGACATATTCAACGCCTTTTCGCAGGTTTCAATCATATCA
>JBJFHV010000168.1:0-2703 GCA_051894015.1 Acutalibacteraceae bacterium
AGTGCATACATGGGAGTAATGGCGTCGCCGCCGGCAAGTTTGACATAGTTTTCGCAAATTAAAATATTTTCGTTGCCGTATTTTCTGAAGGTGTCCTCCGAAAGCTCTTTTGTGGCAAATTCCTTGTGCCGGTATGTATAGCCTACGGCAATTCCCCAACGGCTGACCTTTTTGACATAGCAGTTTTTCACTGTGACGCCGTCATATCGGGCGACGCCGGTTTGGCTTTCGTCCGCGGGCTTTAAGCAGGTCATATAGATACCGCCGTTATTCATGTGTTTGTTATAAACATTGCCGTTGACATCGTGAACAAAAAGATTCTCGACAGTGATGTTGTGGAGCGTTCCTCTGTTTTGTGCCACAACGGCTACGCCTGTTCTGTCCGTTTTATGAGCTGCCGAATATTCATCGGGAGATTTTTCGCTGTCTCTATTGGTGATTTCAAGATTCCGGAGAATAATGTTTTCACAGTCGTAAAGCAATACCGCGGAAGAAACATCGCCTTTATATAAATGACAAGCATTATCAAGTACGGTTCCGTAATCCTGATACCATATACCGGTGCCGTCCGCATCAATCCGTGGCATTGCGTCGCCCTCACCGTAGGAAGAAATTTCAATCGCTTCGCCGCCGATATCACCGCATTCCCTTAAATGCAGATGTTGGCCGACAAATACCGAGCCTTTTTCAAGTAGGATTTTATCGCCCGGATGAATCTCGGTCTGATTGATTTTTCCGAGAGTAGCAAACGGCGTCTTTTCACTCAGTCCGTCGTTTTTGTCATTCCCGTTAAGAGAGCTTACATAATATGTTGTTGACTGCATTTTCATATTCCTCCTCTCTCATTTTCTTTTCGACAATCATCTCCACTTCGCCAAAGCGGAATTTATCGCCGAGATATCTTGTAAAAAGATCGCGGTTGTTTTTATAAAAGGCTTTCTTTTCTTTTTTGGATATGGGGGCATACTGATAATTTTTTTTGATTTCGTCTTTTTCGCTGGCAAAATCAAGCCTGAATCTTGTAAGCTCATAATCGAGATACTCCGTCAAAGAAAACTCCGTCAGTCCGTACACCGTTTCGCCGTTTATGAGCATCTCATGTCTTTTTTTATTTTCGGCCTCACACCGACGTGCTGCGGCATCAAGACTGCTGTCGTCAATCAGCCCGAGCTCTTTGGCAAAGGCAAGGTAAGCGAGAGTCTGTTTTTTCTCCGTTTCGTCAGAAAAGTAAAATGTGTTCATAACCGCCTCCTGAATCAAAAGTTTTATTCTACAATATAATACATTTTTTGCCGTGCTATTGCAAGTAAAATTGTCATTTTGTTTACGGATATTTGCATATGAAAAAGGAACGAAGCTGTTACAAATAAAAATAAATCTGCCTTTTCGTCCGTCAAGCGTCTTTCATTGAAAAACAGCCTTCTGTGCGGCGAATAACTTTCTGTTAGCACAAGGCGGAAACGACGTTGTCCGCTTTTCATTACAAAAAACCGTTCTTCTTAAATGAATAATACAAAAAAAATCCGCTCTCTTACAAGAACGGATTTTTCTTTTGGTGGACCCGAAGAGGATCGAACTCTCGACCTTACGGATGCGAACCGTACGCTCTCCCAGCTGAGCTACGGGCCCGTTTCACTTTCGGACAGCATTATACACCATCCGAAAGAAAAAAGCAAGTGTTAAATGATAACTCTTTTATTTTCTTCTCGTTTTTTTCTTAAAATTGCACCGACAGAAAGCGGTTCGGGGCAGTTGAAGCTGAATTTCATCATGGCTTGATTGGTACTTTCAATCGTTTCTCCGGCTTCGTTTTTCAGTCCCTCGGCAACGATCGGAAACGGCTTCATACCGACTTCGAGCACGTCAAGCGTATCTTTTTCGAAAAAGCGGTTGCGTTGGGTACAGTAGGCGATGCCGTTTTCCCATTTGTCAACAACGGCGACGACGTCCCATTCCCGGTTGTAACCGCCCTTGTAGCTGATGTTTGCGTCCTCGGACGGCGAAGAATAATAAAAGCCGGTGCAGTAATCACGGTAGCTGACTTTCCGCATTTCATCGACAATCCAGTCATCGACCTGAAAGTCGTCCGACGGATTTCTTTGATAGGCGTCTAAAGCGGCGCGGTAAGCATTTGTAACGACCGAAACATAGTATTCGGATTTGGCTCTGCCTTCGATTTTGAAGCTTGTAATACCGGCTTTGACAAGGTCGGGAATATGCTCAATCATGCACATATCCTTGGAATTGAAGAGATAGGTTCCGTTTTGATCCTGCTCAACCGGAAAGGTCATTCCGGGCCGTGTTTCTTCCACAAGGCTGTATTTCCATCGGCACGGCTGTGCGCAGTCGCCGTGGTTAGCGTCCCTGCCTGTCATATAGCTTGATATAAGGCATCTGCCCGAAAACGATACGCACATAGCTCCGTGCACAAAGCACTCAATTTCAAGCTCCTTCGGGATTTTTGCGCGCATTTCGGCAATCTCGTCAAGCGGAATTTCGCGTGCCAGCACAACTCTTGACGCACCCATATTGTAGAGCACGTTCGCCGTTGCGTAATTTGTAACGCCTGCCTGCGTTGAAATGTGCCTTGCAACATTCGGAGCGTATTTTTTCGCCGCTTCAAATATTCCCAGATCGGCAATTATGAACGCGTCAACTCCGCATTCCTGCGCATAAGATAAAAAGTCGGGCAGAAATTCAAGC
>JBJFHV010000169.1:0-13530 GCA_051894015.1 Acutalibacteraceae bacterium
ACCGTCCGCCGAAAGAGATGCTGACGCTCGAAGAAAGACTTCGTACCCGTTTTGAATCCGGCCTGATTGCTGACGTACAGCCGCCGTCACTGGAAACAAGAATGGCGATCATCAACAAAAAGGCTGAGGATCTCGGCATCGTATTGAGTGACGACGTCATTGACTTTCTTGCCGACAACATCAAAAAGAATGTCCGTCAGCTGGAAGGTGCGGTCAAAAAGATCAAGGCCTATCAGGACGTCGAAAACGCAAGACCTTCCGTAGCACTTGCCAAAAGAGCCATCGCCGACATCATCAACGACGATCAGCCGATCCCGATGACGATCGAGAAAATCATCAACGAGGTTTCCCGTTCTTTCAATGTCAGTCCCGCCGATCTTCGTTCCGACAAACGAAACGCCAATATTTCTCAGGCGCGCCAGGTCGCCATGTATATTGTCAGCGAAATGACCAATATGTCCTTAAAAGCCATCGGCAAGGAATTCGGCGGAAAGCATTATTCGACCGTTATCTACTCGCTCAACGAGATCAAAGACAAGCTTGCTCAGAATGTCGCTTTAAAGGCAACGGTTGACGATATTATCAAAAACATTAACGAACAGTAGTTTTCCACATTTTCATTCACATTCCACATCGGTTTTTCACATTTTCCATATAGCGGGTGTTTTGCAATGTGGAATGCTGACAGTTATAAACGCGGTGTTCCACACAAAAAAACAGCCGTCCGGTCTTTTGAAATCTCAATTTTTTCCGGTTTTGCTAACTTTTAACAGCCCCTACTACTACTACTAAAATTATTTCTATCTCATTACGCCGAAAATCAGGAGGAACGATAAAAATGAAAATCATCTGTGACAGTGCGGTTTTGGCAAAAGCTTGTATGAACGTACAAAGAACCGTTTCGTCAAAATCGACAATTCCCGCAATAGAGGGTATTCTCATCAAAGCGCTCGGAGACAGTGTCAGTCTTACGGGATATGACCTCGAAGTCGGTACGGATACTTTCATTCCGGCTCAGGTCGAAGAAAACGGCAGTATCATTCTTAATGCAAGACATCTTTGCGATATTCTGAGAATGGTGCCGGACGATACGGTATCGCTTGAAAGTGATGAAAGAAATATCTGTAAAATCGTCAGCGGTGAAGCCAAGTATTCGATTATCGGAACCAGTGCGGACGAATATCCCGATGTTCCGACGGTGACAAGCGGCTTTCCGATTGTCGTCAAGCAGGGTCTTTTAAAAGACATGATCCGAAAGACAATTTTTTCCGTTTCGACAAGCGAAAGAAATCCCGTTCATTCCGGCGTCAAGTTCGAAATATCGGACGGTAAGATTGTGCTGGTTGCCGTTGACGGCGCAAGACTCGCCATAAGACGGGAAGACATTGATTACAGCGGCGAAAATGTCGGCTTTGTTGTTCCGGCGAAAACCCTCGGTGAAGTGGTAAAGCTCGGCGAGGACGATGACGGTGTATATTCCATCAGTGTCGGAAAAAGACACATCTGTTTTGAAATCGGCGAATACCGGGTTATTTCACGACTTCTTGAAGGCAATTTCATTGACTATAAATCCGCAATCCCACACGTTTATTCGACAACGGTTGTTGCACCGACAAGACGTGTGATCGAATGCATTGAAAGAACGTCGCTGATTATTACCGACCGGTCAAGTCCGCTTCGCTGTACCATAGAAAATTCGGTGATGAGCTTTTCGTGCGTAACGACAGTCGGTACAGCCAACGATAAAATGCCGGCGGATATTACGGGCTGTGATCTTGAAATCGGCTTTAATAACAAGTTTGTGTTGGATGCACTGAAGGTCTGTGATGCCGAGACGGTCAAATTGCAGTTCAATTCACCGAGTCAGCCGATCATCATCACGCCGATTGATTCAGATTCTTTTCTCTATCTGATTTTGCCGGTCAGAATTTAAGACAGGATAGATGCCAATGAAAAAAATTGTTGTTAAGCTGAAACAAAAAGAAAAAAAAGAACTTACCATTTCGACCGATTTTATCCGTCTGGATTCCGCCATGAAGCTTTCGGGCGCGGCGGCTACCGGAGGAGAAGCCAAAATGCTGATCAACGACGAAAAAGTCAAGGTCAACGGAGAAGTTTGTACCGTAAGAGGAAAGAAGCTTCACGAGGGCGACTGCTTTGAATATAAGTACGTTATCTACGAGGTCAGAAGATGAAAGTCACGGGACTTGAATGTGTTGATTTCCGGAACATCAGAAATCTGAGAATCGAGCCTTGCGAGGGCGTTAACGTCATTTACGGCGATAATGCGCAAGGGAAAACGAACTTACTCGAAAGTATCTGGCTTTTTACCGGCTGCCGTTCTTTCCGCGGCGCAAAGGATTCGGAACTGATCAACTTCAATGCAAGAAAAGCCTTGCTTTCGCTCGATTATTACGGCTATGACCGGGAGCAGAATATATCGCTTGAAATCGAAAAGGGCAGAAAATTTGCCTTAAACGGCGTCAACCTCAAATCGCCGTCAAAAATAATGAGTGAATTTCTTGCGGTGGTGTTTTCTCCGGTACATCTTTCGCTGATCAAAGACGGACCGTACGAAAGACGGAAATTTCTTGATATTGCCATCAGTCAGCTGAAGCCGAAATATGCGGTTTCACTTTCACAGTATAACAAGGCGGTCGCGCAGCGGAACATTCTTTTAAAAGACATCGCCTACCACGGCGAGCTTTACGATATGCTTGATGTGTGGGAGGACAGAATCGCTTTTTATGCCGGTGAGGTCGTCCGTCAGCGGATCGGCTACGTCAACCGGCTTGCTCCGTTTTGCAGTGAGATTTACGGCGGCATATCGAGCAAAAAAGAAGATTTAAGTGTCACATATACGCAGTCCTGCCCTGCTGTGGGCGACAACAAAACGGAGCTTTACGAAAGCTTTAAAAGTTTACTTTTTGCGTCACGAAAAAACGATATATTGACAGGCTCGACCTCGGTCGGACCGCACCGGGACGATATTGAAATCAAGATAGACGGTCTCACGGCGCGTTCCTACGGCTCACAGGGTCAGCAAAGATCGGCGGCTTTGGCGTTAAAGCTCGGCGAAGCAGCGGTGATAAAAGAATTTTCCGGCGAACAGCCCGTAGCTCTGCTTGACGACGTGATGAGCGAGCTTGACGAGTCGAGACAGAATTATATTCTCAATCACATCAAAGACTGGCAGGTATTTATCACTTGCTGTGACCCGGGGTCGGTCAAGAATCTTAAGGACGGCAAGGCGATCCGGATTAAGGACGGAAAAGCGAACGGGTGAAAGATAATTTAATATTATCAAACAGGAGATTATCGGGTATGTCAAACAGACCGGTTTTTACAAAAAAGTGTATATCCATATTAATTTGTAGTGTGTTGATGATTGATTTTCTTTTATTGCCTGTTCTCATATTGTTAACGGATCAAAATCATTACATCAAGACAGAAAGTTCTCATAGTTTTGATGATCTGTTTTCTTCAGACAACGAAGCATTTAATGCTAAGGATTATATAAAGTATTATGGTTTTTCGGACACGGAAGGAATGAATGCAAAGGATATATTTTCTGATGCGCAATTTGAAAGGGTTTCACCTTACCGATACGGAATGATCATGTTGCTTTATCGATCTAAGAATCGCTTGGGTCATTTATCGTTAGTTACTCCGTTGTACGAAATAAAGGATCAATACCCGGAGGAAATCATCGGATTGTCAAAAGAAACCGGTTTTTGTTCAAGCGGATTTTTGTTTTTATTTAACAATAAGTTGTATGCTTTATGTTACATGAAAGGAAACGGTACTATTAACCGTCCTGATCGGTCTGATATAAAAAATGCAATAGAAGCATTTCAAACACCGGAGAATACCGATATTTGTCTGTTTGAGGTGAAAAATGTAACTCGGAATTTGGTTGATGATTCTTTCGAATTTGTACATCCTTCTGTGAAGTACTATCCCGACATATTGTGCAATTTACAACTTAGCTTTGTATATAAAATCGTTGCTTTTATCATATTTGTATTACAATATGTCATTGTTTTTTGGGTTTATTATTTGATTGTGAAAAAGCATCGGAATAAGAAAAAATAGTTATATCATTTGCCTGATGCAGTAAGGCGACAGAGGGTTCACCAAGGCGGCTGTGTGCGGCGAAGCCGCACGTTTGACGCTGACGCAGGAAGCGGAAAATACAAACCCGTAAGGGGTTGTCAGCCGCCGTCCGGAAGTCAGATGAATTTTCCCCGGAGTCACCCGGCTTTCCGTCACTTATAAATCTACGGACTTCCCGATACGGACAAGCCATTTCTGCGGGTAGTGGCTGACCTTTGGAAGAAAGTCAACCCGCGACCGCAACTATTCACTATTCACTATTCATTTTTCCGAAAGGAAAGCCCGCTATGTATCTTCACTTAGGTCAAAGCACCGTTGTAAACGTTAACGACATTGTCGGAATTTTTGACATCGACAACACAACGGTCAGTAAAAATACAAGAGAATACCTGAACCGTGCCGAAAAGGATAAAAGGGTGGTTTATGTAAGCTACGAACTGCCGAAATCCTTTGTTGTAATGAAAAACGGAACAGTTTATATATCGCAGATTTCTCCTGCAACGCTTCTGAAGCGTTCAAAGCTTTGGTAAGATTTCGGACAGCCGATGCCCGAGCCTGCCTTTGGAGAACATCTAACATCTAATATCTAACGTCTAACATCTAACAGCGGAGGTATATTTTGGACATGAACGAAAACAAGAACGAAAACATCAACGCTCAGGAAAATACCGAACAGGCGGTACCTGAAATCATTGAAGAAGAAGTCGAAACGATGGATACTGCCGTTACGCAGGAGTATAACGCCGACGCCATTCAGGTTCTTGAGGGACTGGAAGCGGTTCGTATGCGTCCGGGTATGTATATCGGTTCGACCGGACCGAGAGGACTTCATCACCTTGTTTATGAAATTGTCGATAACTCCATCGACGAAGCTCTTGCCGGCTACTGTACCCATATCGAGGTTGATATTCATCCCGGCGACGTGATTTCCGTAAGAGACAACGGACGCGGTATTCCTGTCGGTATCAACGAACAGCAGGGACTGCCCGCCGTTACGGTCGTTCTGACTGTGCTTCACGCCGGCGGTAAGTTCGGCGGAAGCGGCTATAAGGTTTCCGGCGGTCTGCACGGTGTAGGTTCCTCCGTTGTGAACGCGCTTTCCGAATGGATGGAGGTTGAGGTTTCTCAGAACGGACACGTTCACCGCCAGAAGTTCGCAAGGGGCAACATCGTGACCGACCTTGAAATTGTCGGAGATACGGATAAGACGGGAACTTATATTACCTTTAAGCCCGATGCAGAAATTTTTAAAGAGACCACCGAATACGATTATGAAACGCTTCAGCGTCATTTAAGAGAGTGCGCTTTCCTGAATGCCGGAATTAAAATCACACTCACTGACCTGAGAGACGAAGAAAATATTGTTCAGGACGTATTCTGCTACGAGGGAGGTATCGCTTCGTTCGTCGAATATATCAATGAAAGCCGCGGACTGACACCGATTCACGAAAGACCCGTTCATTTCGGAACGGTTGTCGGTGATAAGAGCGCCGAAGTGGCTCTGATGTATAACGATGGCTATAATGAAACGATTCTTTCTTACGCCAACAACGTCCATACCATTGACGGCGGTACGCACGAGACAGGCTTTAAAAATGCACTGACCAAGGTATTTAATGAATACGGAAGAAAGTATGGCTATCTCAAGGACGCCGACAAAAATCTTTCCGGTGACGACTGCCGTGAAGGTCTTGTTGCTGTTATCAGCGTTAAGCTGACCGACGCGCAGTTTGAAGGTCAGACAAAAGGCAAGCTCGGCAACACCGAAATGACAAAGCTGGTCAACAACACCGTTTATCAGAAACTCAGCGATTATTTCGAAGAAAATCCGCAGATTGCAAAGCTGATTTTCTCAAAAGCACTCGACGCTTCGAGAGCAAGAGAAGCGGCAAGAAAAGCAAGAGAAGCCGCAAGAAGAAAATCTCCGCTTGAGGGAAATTCGCTTCCCGGCAAGCTTTCCGACTGTACATCAAAAGATCCCACACAGACCGAAATCTTTATCGTCGAGGGTGATTCCGCAGGCGGCTCGGCAAAAAGCGGACGTGATGTAACCATTCAGGCAATTCTGCCGCTTTGGGGTAAAATGCTTAACGTCGAAAAGTCAAGACTCGACAAGGTTATCGGAAACGATAAGCTGATGCCGGTTGTAACCGCACTCGGTGCGGGTATCGGCGACGACTTCGACGAAACCAAGCTGCGTTACCATAAAATTGTTATCATGGCCGATGCCGACGTCGACGGTGCACACATCCGGACGCTTCTTTTAACGTTCTTCTTCCGCTATATGCGTCCGCTGATTGATAACGGCTACGTTTATATCGCCCAGCCCCCTCTTTATAAGCTTTCAAAGGGTCAGAAACATATGTATGCTTATTCCGACGAGGAAAGAGACCGCTATATGGTGGAAATGCCCGGTGCGGCGATTCAGCGTTACAAAGGTCTTGGTGAGATGGATCCCGAACAGCTTTGGGAAACGACCATGGACCCCGAAAGAAGAATCATGCTCCGTGTTACGATTGAAGACGCCGAAAGAGCAAACGAGACCTTCTCGATTCTGATGGGCGATCAGGTTGAACCGAGACGTGACTTTATTGAAAAGAACGCAAAATACGTTCAGAATCTTGATATTTAAGCGTTTCGGAAGGTGATGAATTATGGAAAATACTACGAATAATTACGAAAATCAAAAAATAATTGACGTTGAAATCAACGGCGAAATGAGAAAATCATTTCTTGATTATTCCATGTCGGTTATCACTTCAAGAGCGCTTCCCGATGTCAGAGACGGACTCAAGCCTGTTCACAGACGTATTCTTTATACGATGAACGAAAACAGTCTTCATCCGGACAAGCCGTACCGTAAGTGTGCCGATACCGTCGGTGCCGTTCTCGGCCGTTACCATCCGCATGGTGACTCGTCGGTTTATGACGCAATGGTTCGTCTGGCTCAGGACTTTTCCACAAGATATCTCTTGGTTGACGGTCACGGTAACTTTGGTTCCGTTGACGGTGACCCCCCGGCGGCTTACCGTTATACCGAGTCGAGAATGAGCAAGATTTCAACCGAAATGCTTACCGACATTGAAAAGGATACCGTTGACTTTATTCCGAACTATGACGACCGACTCAAGGAGCCGACTGTCCTCCCCTCCCGTTTTCCGAATCTTCTTGTCAACGGCTCAACGGGTATTGCCGTCGGTATGGCGACGAATATTCCGCCGCACAACCTCGGTGAGGTCATCGACGGTATGTGCTGTCTGATTGACAATCCCGATGCTTCTTTGGAAGAAATCATGGAATACATCAAAGGACCGGACTTTCCGACAGCCGGTATTATCATGGGTCGTTCCGGAATCCGTGCCGCTTACGCAACGGGCCGAGGAAAAATCACTGTAAGAGCAAGAGCGGAAATCAAAGAAAACAAAAACGGCAGAATGAGTATTGTTGTAACGGAGCTTCCCTATCAGGTCAACAAAAAGAGACTGATTGAGTCTATCGCCGACCACGTTAAGGAAAAGCGCATTGAAGGGATTTCCGATATCAACGACTACTCGGGCAGAAACGGAATGCAGTTGGTCATAGACCTGAAAAGAGAGGCAAACGCACAGGTCGTTTTAAACAGTCTTTATACTATGACCCAACTTCAGATTACCTACGGTATCATCAATCTTGCGCTGGTTGACGGTGTTCCGAGAATCCTTTCGTTAAAGCAGATTCTTGAGCACTATATCAAGTTCCAGGAAGAAGTTATCACAAGAAGAACGCGCTTTGACCTGAAAAAGGCAATGGAGCGTGAGCATATTCTCGAGGGATTGAAAACCGCGCTTGACTATATTGACGAGATTATTGCAATCTTAAAAGCCGCCAAGGATCAGGCAGAGGGTAAAGCCGCTTTGATGGAGCGTTTCGGTCTTGATGATATTCAGGCGGACGCGATTGTAAAAATGCGCTTAGGACAGTTGACCGGCCTTGAAAGAATCAAGATTGAAGACGAATTGAAGGCACTTCGTGAGAAAATTGCCGAATTCAACGAGCTTCTTGCAAGCGAAGAAAAAATTCTCGGCGTTGTCAAAACCGAGGCTATGGCACTGCGTGACAAGTACGCCGACGAAAGACGCACCGAAATCATGAACGTCAGCGGTGAGGTTGACGTGGAAGACCTGATCCCGCAGGAGGACTGCGTATATACGCTGACGACCTTCGGCTATATCAAGCGCCAGCCTGTCAGCACCTATGCCATTCAGAACCGTAACGGTAAGGGCGTTAAAGGAATGACAAGACGAGAAGAGGATATTGTTAAAACAATGTTCACTTGTTCGACACATGATTATGTTATGTTCTTTACAACAAGGGGCAGAGTATACCGTTTAAAGGGCTACGAAATTCCCGAGGGCAGCCGCCAGAGTAAGGGTATGAATGCGGTCAATCTTCTTCCGCTTGAATCCGACGAAAAAATCAGTGCCATGATCAGAGTACCCGATTTCGGAACGGGTGAAAATTATCTTTGCATGGTTACAAGAAAGGGCGTCATCAAGCGTACCGAGCTTGACGCTTACAAGAACATCAGAAAAGTCGGCATTATCGCCATCAATCTTGACGAGGATGACGAGCTTGCCTGGGTATGGCTGACAGACGGAAACGATCAGATTTTCGTTGCCACCAAGCAGGGCAAGGGAATCCGATTCAACGAAAGTGACGCAAGACCGCTCGGAAGAACGGCAAGAGGTGTTAAAGCGATTGAACTTTCCGACGATGACGAGGTTGTCGGTATGTGCGCCGTCAAAAAAGAGGGTGAAGAAGGAAAAATCTTCACCGTCAGCGAAAGCGGCATCGGCAGACTCACCGACCCGTATGAATTCACGCTTCAGTCAAGAGGCGGTAAGGGTAAAAAGAACTACCAGTCCGACAAATACGGCGCCGTTGCCGGAATTGCCCTTGTTCACGAGGACGAGGACATCATTCTGATTTCCTCGGACGGTATCGTAATCCGTGTTGCTGCCGAGGATATCAGTGTAAGCTCCAGAACGGCAAGAGGCGTTAAGGTCATGAGAGTTTCCGAGGGCGAAAGAGTTGTTTCCGCTTCGGCCGTCGCAAAGGACGACAGCGAGGAAAAGGCGGAGATAACGGATGAAGCCGAGGAAGAGACAACGGAAACGGAAGAAACACAGGAACAGTAAAAAATGAAATACGCATGACAGCGTATGAAATAGCGCAGAGCGCTGTGAAATACGGCGTTGCCGCATGAAATGTGCCTTCGGCACATTGAGGTCGCGGGTTTACTTTGTACTGATGGGAAGCCCCTGCCCGCAGAAGCGGCTTTTCCGTGGCGGATCGTCTGTTGATTATAAGTGACGGGAAGTCGGATGCTTCGGGAATTTTTTCATCTGACAGTCGGACGGCGGCCGGACAAAACCGAATGGTTTTGTTTTGCCGTTGCCTGCGGCACGTCAATGTGCGGTTTCACCGCTTACCGTCAGAAGTCAGTAAAAATCTAACTTGATTTACTCCCTCTATCGGCTTATGCTTTCGTTTTATCCGGAAACGGATATCCTTCATTTGTTTCCTCTCAGCGATAAGAGACGGTAGGAAAGCATGGCAATAATAAAGGAGCAATAAAATGAAAAAGGTGTATTATCAGTCTACCGTTGCGTATTTCGGACAGATTTTTATATGGGTTTTTCTGGCGGTTGTATTTATTGTTCTGTTTTTGGTTTGCGGTGACTATTCGAAAGATAACGTTGAAACAATTTTCGTTTGTATCTTAATTGCTGAAACGATGGCGTCTTTGTGTGTTCCGGCAACCATGAGGAAAATTGTTTTTTCGGACGGTTGTGTCTCGGTTAAAATCGGCTTTATATGGATAAAGAAGCTTTCTTATGATGACATAAAGTATATCAATGTTATCAGAAAAATGTCCGGACCGCATCCGGTCAGCCGTGTGTTTTTTTCAAAACAGTTCCTCGAAGAAAATCAGGTCAAGACCTTGTTTGATAGACAAAGTTTGTTGAATAAAGAAGATATTATTTTTTGCGACTATCCGCAAAAAGATTTGAAAGATTTTTTGGAGAGTACTTTTCCGGCGTTGCTTCATTCTGAAAATGTTGATCTTTCTTAATATAAACTTTTGAGCGAAAAGAAGTGAATGATTTGCAAAATCAAAAGAAACCGACAAAAAAGGATACCAATAAAAAGCCGAATCCGGTTGCCGCTTTTCTTTGGACGGATAAAAGACAGAGAGCGAAGAATATCTATTTTCTTTTGACTGTTTTTGTTGTAATTATTGCTGTCGGTATCGGCTATGTAAGTAGTAAACTGGATATCATCAATTACGACGATAAAAAAGAAACGTCTGTCAGCGGTGATGCAAATAAAATTTATGAGGAAGAAGAATTTGAAATCATGCAGGCCATAGATTCGGCTTCTTCCTATAATGATTTTATTTATAAATGGGCAAATAACGGCGGCGAACTGAGAAAAAGCAAAAACGTGATCAATGTTCTGCTTCTCGGTCTTGACTCCGAGGACGCGCTCGAAAAGGGCGGACGCAGCGACACGATTTTACTTGCTTCACTCAACAAGAAAACCAAAAAGATCTATCTGACTTCGTTTTTCCGCGATACCTGGACGTATATGAATATTGACGGGCAGGATCGTTATAATAAAATCAATTCCGCTTATTTTTACGGCGGTGATGAGGCGCTGATTGACACATTTGAGAAGAATTATAAAATCGACGTCGATTATTATTGCGCTGTTGACTTCTCTTCTTTTACGGATATCATCAACGCACTCGGCGGAATTACCGTTGAGGTACAGCAGTATGAGGCGGAATACATCAACCGTACTACCGTGCATACCATTGATTACGGACCGGCGGTCAAGCTGAACGGCTGGGAGGCTCTTGTTTTTGCAAGAATCCGGAAGAGTGACTCCGACAGTGACGTCAGCCGGACAAGACGACAGAGACTCGTGATTTCCGCATTCATCGAGTCGGCAAAGGGTGCAAGCCTTTCTCAGCTGAACAATGCATTGGATAAGCTTTTCAAATATGTAAAAACCGACCTGACAAAAATGCAGATTTTAGGCTACGCCGCGCAGGCTCTTTCAGGCGGTTGGCTGGATTACGATATTGAACAGATAAATCTGAGTGATCCCGAAATTTTCTGTACCGGGTATGTCGGAAATTCGGCGGTTGTGTTTGTTGATTTTCCGATGGTCGCCGAAACGGTGCAAAAAGCGATTTACGGTGACAGCAACGTTGTCAATACCGAGGACAGAGTGAAGCCGTTTTCTCTTTTGCGTGCCCGTTCGGACGGTCAGATGTTATTGGCATAAAATGACGGCAATCTGTGAAACCCTCCTGACATTCGGCATCGCGCACAAAGGATGAACGCTTTGCGTTTTCAGAGACTGCCTGAATGGAACTTGATATCAATTACGGGGGCTGATGCTTTGGCAAGTCCCCTTATTTTTAAGGAAGTGTATGATATGAATATTGAAATCGGTATGGAAAACTCTGTCAGCACGGTGGTTGACGAGACGAATATCGCAAGCCGGGCAAAAAGCGGTGCTCTGCCTGTTTTTGCCACACCGTGTATGATTGCGCTTATGGAGCAGGCGGCGGCAGAGCTTGTGCAAAGGAGTCTTGACGACGGCAGTACGACCGTCGGAATTCAGATGAATGTCAGCCACCTTGCCGCAACGGCAGTCGGTGCGACAGTAACCGCAACAGCGAAGGTAACGGCTGTTGACGGCAGAAAGATTGATTTTGATGTGACCGCCTTTGACAACGCCGGCATGATCGGTAAGGGTGAACACACAAGATTTGTTGTCTACACCGAAAAATTCATGGCGAAGGCTGAGGAAAGAAAAAACATTGTTGCAGAGTGAGTGAACAAGATGCGCAAGTATGACTATGTGATTTTTGACTTTGACGGAACGGTTACGGACACCGGCGAGGGAATCCTCAAGAGTTTGCAATATTCCTTTGAGCAAATGGGAGATCCCGTGCCCGACCTTTCCGATCTGAAAAAATTCATTGGCCCCCCTATCCATTACAGCTTCGTGACCTTTTACGGCGTAAAGGAAGAAGACGTCGGCAAGTATATTGAAAAGTACCGTGAGCGTTACCGCAAAGTCGGTATTTATGAATGCTGTCTTTACGACGGTATGCTTGACACGCTGAAAACGCTCAGAGAAAACGGCGTGAAAATCGGGATTGCTTCGTCAAAGCCGGTTTCGCTGATTTACGATGTCATGAACTACCTGAAAATTACCGAGCTTTTCGACGCGGTTGTCGGAACGAAGTTTGACGACAGCAACCACAGCGGCAAAAAGGATCTGGTATTGCAGTCTATGGCTGAGCTTGGCACCACGGACAAAAGCCGTGTGCTGATGGTCGGTGACCGGTATTTTGATATTGACGGAGCCAAGGGTGCCGGCGTTGACAGCTGCGGTGTGCTGTTCGGTTACGGAAACGAGCTGGAATTCAAAGAGCACGGTGCGACGTATATTGTCTCACGGGCGCAGGAGATTGTGAAAATAGCGATAGGCTGAAAGTTTGAGGGTGATTCATGAAAACTTACGCTGAAAAGAACTGGGGCGACTGTTCAAAAGCTGTGGCATACAGTCTGAATTTTGTTCAGCTTTGTTACGCCTATGAAAGTGACTGCTACGCGGATTATTTCGAACTGTGTTCTTCCTGCGGTCACGAAATAAGACAAATAAAGCCTTATGAATATCCGAAATCGGGCTTTTCAAAAAAGGATTATTTCTTGTTGGATACCTATGAATACGGTGTATCGGACAAGCTGAAAGCTGACATGATTGCCTTTGGCGTTCCGTCGGAAATATTTAAGCCGGTTTACACAAGAAAGCATGATATAATTCTTGGCTGGTACCTTGCACCGGAGACAACGTTGCCGGAAGTGTATAAGCTGAATTGTATGAGTAAAAATGTCATTTGCCGGGACTGTGGGTATACGCTGTACGAGTATGATGAATCCGCTTGCACGAATGAGGTTTACGGCGGGCTCGGCTATCCGTTTTATATTGATGAAAAGGCATTATCTGCTCTTGATAGTATTGCCAAGACAACCGAGTACGGAAACCGTGATGTGTTAATTTCGTTGGATTTATATAACTTCTTGATTGAAAAATATCCTAGGTTGGAATGTCGTCCTGTGTTTCTCGGAAATATCCGGAACGACCCTGAATTTTTGCGGGTGAAGCTTCGATGAAAAGATTTTTGGCTCCGCTTTTCAGAACACTGTTTGTAGGGTAACGGTGTGTCGTAAACGTAGCGAACCGACAAATTTTAGTTTAGCGGTGGGAACCCCTCCGACGGCTGACACCGCCACCTCCCCTTTCAGGGGAGAAAAATATTTTAGAGAGCTCGATATATAAGGATTCTCC
>JBJFHV010000170.1:0-2693 GCA_051894015.1 Acutalibacteraceae bacterium
CTCACAAGGGGTTTATCTGGAAAGAAAAGATGAATCCGCTTTCAACGCTTATGAAGCTTGCGTTTTTCAACCGCATCACACCGAAAACCGTACCTGCCGAGCGTAACTTCACCGTCAGAGACCTGCTTTCCCATACTTCAGGACTTGAACAGGGAATATGGGGTTTCATGGCGATGCTCCGGAATAAAGAGAAAAGAACCGATCTGTCCGAGGTATGCCAAAGATACGGCGACTATTACCTTGACTGGCAGCCGGGCACCATGACGAGCTATTCGGCTCTTGCCGGATTTGACGTTCTGACAAGGCTGATTGAAGTGGTTTCACGAAAGGACGCCGGACGGTTTTTTGAAGAAGAAATCTTTGCGCCGCTTGCGATGAAAAATGCGTCCTTTTCTCCGGACAATCGGAACCTTGTGCGGCTCTATAAGCACACAAAAAAGGGACTCAAGGACGTAACGGATACGAAAGCCGATGTCAAGGGCTTTATCAAGATGACCGACGGGTATGTCTGCGGCTCCGGCGGCCTGTATGCGTCGCTTGACGACTATGAAAACTTTGTCCGCATGCTATGTAATGACGGCGTTCTGAACGGCAAGCAGTTTTTGAAGGAGGAAACCGTCAGGCAGCTTCGCACCGAAGCCCCTCTTATTCATCTTGAACCCGAACCCGGTCAGGTGTGGGGGCTTGGCGTGCGGATCCGTCAGGACGGTAAAAAGGGCAATTTCAACGCCACCGAAGGCACCTACGGCTGGTCGGGTGCTTTCGGAACCCACTTTTTTGTCAGTCCGCAGGATAAACTGACGGCGGTCTGGCTGACCAATATCAGTAATGCCGGCGGCTCGGGATACCCGGTAAGTAAGGAAATCGAACGACTTATTTTTGACACTTTCAGGGGGTGAAAAAATGACGCTGACTCATTTAAGAACAAACCACATGAAAAATCCTATTGGGATTGACCGACCTCCCGAGTTTTCGTGGAGAATCGTCAGCGACGAAAAGAATGTCCTGCAAACGGCATACAGGCTGACCGTTCTCGAATCGGGACAGACGGTTTATGACAGCGGCAAGGTCTTTTCCGACAGGCAGAGCTTTGTTCCGTTCCCGGGGACGCTGAAATCCTGCACGGAGTATGAATGGCGTGTCACGGTCTGGGACAATAAAGATAACGAGAAAAGCGGAACCGCTTTCTTTGAAACAGCGTTTCTTGATACCGATGAAATCAGCGCAAAGTGGATTGAAAGTCCCTTTGAGAGAAACGAGGGGCAGCTTTTTACCTACGGCATAGAAAATCCCGCTGTCCTTTTCCAGAAGAAATTCAGACTGAACAAAGCCGTCAGAAAGGCAAGACTGTATGCCACCTGCTACGGCGTCTATCGGGTTGAGGTCAACGGAAAAAGACCCGATGAAAGGGAGTTTGCGCCGGAATTTACGCCGTATGATAAAATACTCTGCTATCAGACCTACGATGTCACCGATTGCCTGACCGAGGGTGAAAACAGCCTTTGTTTCACGGTCGGCGACGGCTGGTTTTTCTGTCCGCAGACAGCGGTCAGAACAGAAGAAACCATCGAAAACCTTTCCGTTCTCTTTCAGCTTCATATTGAATACGAAGACGGAACCGGGGAGAAAATCATCTCTGACTCAGCCGCGACCGTCCGGAAGACGAATATCCTTTTCAGCGACCTTTTTATGGGCGAAAAGCGGGATTTCACAAAGCCGTATTCCGAAGAAGCTCCCGTCACCGTGAAAAACTATAAGCGGACGCATCTTGCTTCGCAGCCTTTGCCGCCTGTCAAGCCGGTGGAGCTGATCGAAGCAAAGAGCGTATATTGTTCGCCGAAAGGGGAAACAATCGTTGATTTCGGTCAGGTCATTGCCGGAAGAGCAAGGATAAAAATCAAGGCCGAAAAGGGCGATGAGGTCACCTTTGAATACACAGAGGTCACGGACAAGGACGGGAACTTTTTTTCAACGATGAAGCTTCGGCAATGTGACACCGTGATTTGTGACGGCGGCGAATTTGTTCACGAGGCACTGTTTACCTTCCACGGTTTTCGCTATATCCGTGTCACAGGGCTGAAAAGTTCGAATGCGGAGGACTTTACTGCTGTTTTGCTGTCAACGGAAAAGGAAAATGCCGGTAGTTTCGTTTGCTCCGACGAGCGGTTCAACCGCCTTTATCGGAATATCCGCTATTCACAGAAAAACAATATGCTGTCGATTCCGACTGACTGCCCGACAAGAGAAAAAGCCGGCTGGACAGGCGATATTCTGCTCTATGCCGAAACGGCGGCGCTCAACGAGGACATGACTGCCTTTCTTTCAAGCTGGCTGAACGGTCTGATGCACGATCAGCTCCCGTCCGGCGTCATTCCGCTGATTTCGCCGCTGACAAAGCTATATGAAACGGTGGCAACGCAAACCATGGCGCCTTTCGGAGCGAAGGAACAGACAGGCATTGCGGGGTGGGGAGACGCCATTGTGTGGGTGCCGTATGCCCTGTACAAGGTCACGGGAAATGACCTGATTTTACGCAAGTGCTTCCCCGGTATGCAGAAATGGTGCGCTTATGTGCTTGATGTGTGCCGGGAAAAGGGCAGTGACTTACCCGAGGAGATTGACCGATGGCTCTGGAATACCGGCTTTCATTTCGGCGAATGGCTCGTTCCGGGGAAACCGAGCGAGGGATTTGA
>JBJFHV010000171.1:0-2688 GCA_051894015.1 Acutalibacteraceae bacterium
AGACAGACTTTAGGTCTTAGATGGATTACACTCTACGCTCGTCAGCGTTCCGAAAAGACAATGAAGGAAAGACTTGCAGGAGAAATCATGGATGCCAAGAACGAACAGGGTTCTGCATTCAAAAAGCGTGAAGATACCCACAAGATGGCAGAAGCCAATAAGGCTTTCGCTCATTTCAGATGGTAATCTCATTACGCTGTGTGTGTTTAAAAACCTTAGCATAACTATTTGGAGGTTACTATGCCAAGAAAGGTATCTCTTGAAAAAACAAGAAATATTGGTATTATGGCGCATATCGACGCAGGTAAAACGACCACTACCGAGAGAATTCTCTATTATACCGGCGTTAACCATAAGATCGGTGAGACCCATGACGGTTCTGCAACAATGGACTGGATGGCTCAGGAACAGGAGAGAGGTATTACCATCACTTCTGCTGCCACCACATGCTTCTGGAAAGACCATCGTATCAATATTATCGACACTCCCGGCCACGTTGACTTCACTGTTGAAGTTCAGCGTTCGCTTCGTGTTCTTGACGGTTCCGTAACCGTTTTGTGCGCAAAGGGCGGCGTTGAGCCTCAGTCGGAAACAGTTTGGCGTCAGGCCGACGAGTATAAGGTTCCCAGAATGATTTTCGTCAACAAGATGGACATTATGGGTGCTGATTTCTTCCGTGTTCTTGATATGGTTAAGGAACGCTTCAACTGCACAGCCGTTCCCATTCAGCTGCCGATCGGCGCTGAAAGCGATTTCAAGGGCATCATTGATCTTCTCAACAATGATGCAATCGTTTATTATGACGATCTCGGAAAAGACATCAGACACGAACCGATCCCCGAAGATATGAAAGAGCTTGCGGAAGAATATCGTACCAACATGATTGAAGCCATTGTTGAGCACGATGAAGCTCTCATGGAAAAATATCTGGAAGGCGAAGAGCCGTCTGTTGAAGAAATGAAAAAGGTCATCAGAAAGGCAACGATTGCAAACGATATGGTTCCCGTAACTTGCGGTACCGCATATCGTAACAAGGGCGTTCAGCCGCTTCTTGACGCAATTGTTGATTTCATGCCTGCTCCGACAGATATTGAATCCATCAAGGGTGTTAACCCTGACACCGACGAAGAAGAATTCAGACATTCTTCAGACAGCGAACCGTTTGCCGCACTTGCGTTCAAGATTGCAACGGACCCGTTTGTCGGAAAGCTTTGCTATTTCCGTGTTTATTCGGGTACTGTCAATGCCGGCACAACCGTATATAACTCGGTGAAAGACGACAGAGAAAGAATGGGACGTATTCTTCAGATGCACGCAAACCACCGCGAAGACATTGAAACCGTTTATGCCGGTGATATTGCTGCTGCCGTCGGTCTGAAAAACACAACAACGGGCGACACGCTCTGCGACGAAAAAGCACCGGTTATTCTCGAATCGATGAACTTCCCCGAGCCTGTTATCCGCGTTGCCATCGAACCCAAGACCAAGGCAGGTCAGGAGAAGATGGGCATCGCTCTTGCAAAGCTTGCAGAAGAAGACCCGACTTTCCGCTGCTATACAGATGAAGAAACCGGTCAGACCATCATCGCCGGTATGGGTGAGCTTCACCTTGAAATCATCGTTGACAGACTTCTTCGTGAATTTAAGGTTGAAGCGAACGTAGGTAAGCCTCAGGTTGCTTACAGAGAGACCATCCGTAAGGAAGCATCTTCCGATACGAAGTATGCCCGTCAGTCAGGCGGTAAAGGTCAGTACGGTCACTGTAAAATTAAAATCGAGCCGAACCCGGACAAGGGTTATGAATTTGTCAACAACATTGTCGGCGGTGCCATTCCCAAAGAATACATCGCTCCGATCGATGCCGGTGTCCAGGGCGCAATGCAGTCCGGTGTTATTGCCGGTTACAGCATGGTTGACGTTAAGGTTACGCTTTATGACGGATCTTATCACGAAGTCGACTCGTCTGAAATGGCGTTCAAGATTGCCGGTTCCATGGCATTCAAGGATGCTGCAAGAAAAGCAGACCCTGTTCTGCTTGAACCGATCATGAAGGTTGTTGTTATCACTCCGGAAGAGTATATGGGCGACGTTATCGGCGACATCAACTCGCGCCGCGGTGAAATTCAGGGCTTTGAGGATCGTTCGGGCGTTAAGCAGATCAACGCAAGAGTTCCGCTCGCAGAAATGTTCGGTTACGCAACCGATCTTCGTTCCAAGACGCAGGGACGCGGTCAGTATGTTATGGAGCCGGACGGTTACAAAGAAGTTCCGAAGTCAATTGCGGAAGCGATTGTTACGGAACGCACGAAGAAAGACTAAAATTTCTTCATTTTCTATTGCTTTTTTGTCCTATTGCTGATAAAATAGGATCTATGCAGGTATTCTGTTAATCAAAAATAATTATTTCTCAGAAACAGGAGGAAATTCCAATGGCAAAACAGAAGTTTGAAAGAACCAAACCCCATGTTAACATCGGCACCATCGGTCACGTTGACCACGGTAAGACCACTCTTACTGCTGCCATCACCAAGACCCTTGCTATGAAGGGCTACGCTAAGTTCGAGGCTTACGACATGATCGATAAGGCTCCCGAAGAGAGAGAGCGTGGAATCACAATCAACACCGCTCACGTTGAGTATGAGACTGACAAGCGTCACTATGCTCACGTTGACTGCCCGGGCCATGCTG
>JBJFHV010000172.1:0-2680 GCA_051894015.1 Acutalibacteraceae bacterium
CAAGCATCAACGGATTTTGTGAAAAATAAAGATACATCCGATGAAAAGCCTGCGGCTGAAGAAGGACAACAAGGCCGACAATAACAGCAAATACGGCGTTCACCAAAACAGCTCCCGAACCGGCGTCCTTGGCTTTTTTGGCAAACTCATTGTATTCGCTCGTCGATAAATTCACGGCATTTTCAATTGCCGTATTCACAATTTCACCCGAAAGCACAAGAGCACTTGCCAATATCAGAGCGCACCAATCGCTTCTTTCCAGCCGGAACCAATCGGTCAGAAGAAGAATCGAAAACATATAGATAACACAGACAAGGTGGATTCTCATGTTACGTTCGGTTTGAATTGTTGAAGCAACTCCGCGTCCGGCATAATAAAAGCTTTTGAACAGGGCTTTGAGTTTTTCCATAATGCTTATTCGTCCATCGTGTAATAGCTTCCGCTTCTGACAAGACCGAGCTGAGTCAACACAGCCTCTTCGCGCTCTCTCATATGTACAAGCTCAAGTCCGCCTGCCTCGTGATCATAACCGAGAAGATGCAGCATGGAATGTACAGTAAGAAAAGCGATTTCCCGGTCGAGCGAATGACCGTAGACCTTTGCCTGCTTGACGGCATGTTCAATGGAAATAACAATATCGCCTAAAAGCTGAGCACCGGTTTCGGGATTGACGTCATAGACGCCGTTTTCGCCGAGAGGGAACGACAATACATCGGTGGATGCGTCAATATTTCTGTGTTTAAGGTTCAGTTCATGTATTTGTTCATCGTCAACGATCGTAACGCTGATTTCGGCGGGTCCTTTGAACTGTTCATTGACGAGAACGGCGTTGCAGCAACGTCTTATCAGCATCCGCACACCCGTCGGGATTTTCACGGCATTCTGGCTGTTGCTGATAATTACCTTGATTTTATCTTTCATTTTCTTTTCTTAGCCTCCTCATACTTTTCATATGCTTTGATGATATCCTGAACAAGCTTGTGGCGAACCACGTCTTTTTCAGTAAACCGGACGGTTTCAATATCATTCACATTCTTTAAAATTTTTACCGCTTCGACCAGTCCGGAGCGCTTTCCGTCGGGCAGATCAATCTGCGTAACGTCGCCCGTGACAACGATTTTCGAGTTGAAGCCGAGTCTTGTCAGGAACATTTTCATCTGCTCGGGGGTTGTGTTCTGCGCTTCGTCAAGGATAATGAAGCTGTCGTCAAGCGTGCGGCCTCTCATGTACGCAAGAGGCGCGACTTCAATGCTTCCCCTTTCCTGAAAACGCTGAAAATTCTCCGCTCCGAGCATATCAAAAAGAGCATCATAAAGCGGTCTTAAATACGGATCAACCTTTTGCTGAAGATCACCGGGCAAAAAGCCAAGCTTTTCTCCGGCTTCAACGGCGGGACGCGTAAGAATAATACGGTTAACCTGCTTCGACCGGAAAGCACTGACGGCAAGAGCAACGGCAAGATACGTCTTACCGGTTCCGGCAGGGCCGATACCGAGAACGACTGTGTTGTTGCGGATCGCTTCAATATATTTTTTCTGTCCGAGAGTTTTGGCTTTAATCGGTTTTCCTTTTGCTGTGATACAGACGCACTCGGACGACATCGACATCAGTTTATCGTCGTTTCCCTCGTGAACCATGGAAATAACATACCGGACGTTTTGCTCATTGAGCGATTCTCCTTTATTGACGAGAGTCAACAAACCGTTTACGGCGCGTTTTGCAAGTGAAACGGCTTCCTCGTCGCCTTGTATTTTCAGTTCACTTCCCCGGCTTACTACCGTGACGTTAAACTCTTTTTCGATGAGATTGATATTTTCATCAAAGGAACCGAAAAGGCTTACGGCGTGCTCCATCCGGTCGATATTTATGATACATTCAGACAACAGGTACACCTCAATCGCTTTAAAAACATTTAAATTTATCCATTATGATGTAATTATAACACTTTTTTTAAATTTGTGAATAGATTTTCGCATTTTTATTCAAATTATTTTAACTCATCTGTGTGTCAAAATTGATTTTTTGCTTGACACCCATAAAATCAATACAATTGACCTCGTCCGAAATTGTAATGGTTTTGCCGCTCTCTTTTATGCTGAGTTTTTTCTTCAATATTTGTGTGTTTTTATATTTTTCATATTCTTCACTCGAAAAGTCATCGAAAAACAGCGAGCATTTCTTTTCGGCTTCCAGCGAATTATCCTCGTTATAATATGCCCTTGTTATTTCACAAATATAAAACGGAAGTTTTGTCTGACCGAAATATAAAGTAAACCTTTTTTCATATTGTTCATAATCTTTGTCGGCAGAGAAAAAACCGAGAGGAATACTCAGACCGAAAAAGCCTATTTTTTTTACTGTTTTTTTGTTTGTAAACGCTTGAAAGCTCTGATTCATATTCCGGCTGACTGTCAGATCATTATCATGAATAGCGGTAACAATTCCCCGTGCTTCCATAAAAATGCACGAGGTATCACGGTTTTCAAAAATGCCGCTGATGATCAGATCTCCTTTTTTTACCCCGCTTCCCTCCGGACAGGCTTTCGTTCCGTTATGGACCTCAACGCTTAAAAGCTCACCGTCAAAATCGGCGATGATGTTGCACGGATCACCGTAGGTTTCGTCATCTCTTTTGGCAATATAGTCTCTGACCTCAATGACCGCATGACTTCCCTTGATG
>JBJFHV010000173.1:0-2674 GCA_051894015.1 Acutalibacteraceae bacterium
CAACGGACTGACGCAAACCGAAGTCGCAAAGGAAATCGGCATTTCACAAGCGCAGGTTTCCCGGCTTGAAAAAGGAGCGCTCGACAAGATCAAAAGCCACCGGAAAATCACCGATTAAGGAAGCTGTGATTCAAGCTGTAATCAAAGCGTATGCTGCGATTGATTCACAGGCTCCTTAAATCTTCATAATTCCAAGCGTGTCAAGCACCGACGTGATAAGAATCAGAACAATGAAGATCGGTGCGACATACTTGATAATAACGGTAAACAGCTTTTTCTTTTTAAATTCACCCGTCAGCTCGACTTCATCAATCAGGCTTTGCGGCTTGATTACATAGCCGACAAAAATACAGGTTGCAAACGCTACGACCGGCATCAGAACGCTGTTGCTTACGAAGTCAAACATATCAAGGATCGACATTCCCAAAAGCTTCACGGAATCCAGAACGCCGAAGCCCAATGACGAAGGAATTCCTAATACAACACTTACCAAAAATACAATCAGGCAGGTCGTGCCGCGCTTGAAACCGAATTTGTCACGCACGATCGACACAACCGTTTCCATCAATGAAATTGACGACGTCAAAGCGGCGAAAAGAACCAGCAGGAAAAATACCGTACCGATCACCGCACCGCCTTTCATACTGCCGAATACCTTCGGAAGGGTCACAAACATCAGTCCCGGGCCTTTGCCGAGCGCCTGCTCATCTCCGCCGGAAAAAGAGAATACGGCGGGAATAATCATCAGACCGGCAAGAAAAGCAATTGCACTGTCGAACACTTCAATCTGTCTTACGGACGATTCCAGACTTACGTCCTTTTTCATGTAGGATCCGTAGGTTATCATAATACCCATGGCAAGAGACATGGAATAAAACAACTGTCCCATAGCGGCAAGCACGGTCGTAGCCGAAAACTTCGAAAAATCGGGAAGCAGATAGTACCTGACGCCCTCGAGCGCACCGGGCATAAACATGGAATAGACAGCGACAAACACCGTCAGAACAATCAGGACCGGCATCATAACCTTGCTGACCTTTTCGACGCCCTTTTGAACGCCGAGCAGTACGACAAGTGCCGTCAGACCGATAAACAGCAAAAACCAACCCACCGGCTCAAAAGGTTTTGAAATAAAGCTTTCAAAATAACCGTCATTGGCCGCGTCGGTCACATGCCCTGTTACAAATACCGCTAAATATTTAGTTACCCAACCGCCGATTACCGAATAATAGGGCAAAATGATTGCGGGAATGACCGAAGCGAGCACTCCGACAAACGAGAACCGTTTATCAAGCTCACGAAACGCACCGATGGCGCTTTTTCCGGTCTTTCTTCCGATTGCAATTTCGGCGCACATCAGCGAAAAGCCGAACGTCACGGCAAGAATAAGATAAACAAGAAGAAAAATTCCTCCGCCGTACTTTGCGGCAAGATACGGAAACCTCCATATATTTCCCAAGCCGACGGCCGAACCCGCCGCCGCCAGAACAAAACCGATTTTCCCGGTAAAACTGCTTCTTTTTTCCGTCATACTATCACCAAAAGAGCAACTGTACTCTTTTCCTTTCTTTTTTCATATTTTATTCTCTTCAAATTATTCTGAGCAAAGTCAGACGTAATATTGATTATCTCATACTTTCTCTGATTTTTCAAGGATTCTACTGACTTTTATTCTTCCTTTTATTGACTTTTTATTTGTGTTCAAGTATCATATCCTTCGGTGATAAAAATGAAGATTCATCTTGACCGCTTCAATAAGGAGCAAAAATCATATTTTAAAATCAAAAACTGCGGTGCGGTTCACGGCGGCGAATGCTTTCTGATAATGACCGACAGCGCGAACATTCTCGTCGACAGCGGCTACGGTTTTTGCGCCGAAAAGACTGTAGAAAACATCAAAAATCTGCTCGGCGAAAAGCCGCTTGACTATCTTTTGCTGACTCATTCGCATTACGACCACGCCATGGGCAGCGCGCAAATAGCACTTGAATACCCGGATCTTACAATTATTGCAAGCGAATACTGCAAAACCATTCTTGAAAAGCCGACCGCAAGACAGGCCATAAGAAAAATGGACGTCAGTGCCGCCAAGATTTACGGCTTTCCCGAGCCAAACGACCTGACGGACAAGCTTCGGGTCGACAAAGCCGTAAAGGACGGAGAAGAATTTATGCTCGGAGAATATCTTGTCCGTGCCGTTTCGCTTCCCGGCCACACAAAGTGCTGTATGGGCTACTATTTTGTCAATCAGAAGTTTATGATCTCCTGCGAAACAATCGGTCTTTACGCCGGCTTCGGTACGGTGCTTCCGGGCTGTCTTGTCGGCTATCAGATGACGGTTGACTCCTGCCGGAAAATCAAAACCCTTGAGATGGACGAAATGCTCCTTTCTCACAGCGGCATGCTTTACGGCGACGATATTATCACGTTTCTGGACGAAGCCGGAGCCAGCACGGACGAATGCAAAGATTTTATCATTGATGCGTGGAAAAACGGTCTTGATCTTCGTCAGACCATCGAAAGCTATAAGGAAAAATACTATTCCGACGACATCGCCGGGTTTTATCCCGAACCGGCTCTTGTTGCCAATTTAAGCGCACAGATACCGATGTTTATCAAAGAGGGCGGACAGAAAAACTGAATAAAAAACTGGGGCTGTAAAAAAACAGCCTGA
>JBJFHV010000174.1:0-2667 GCA_051894015.1 Acutalibacteraceae bacterium
GTCACCAGAAGCGATCGGTGCACAGGTAGAGTCGATCAGTACCGCTTTGATTCTCGTTGAACCGTACTCAATACCCAATGAGGTTTTTCCCTCGATAATCTGTTTTCTGATTTTCTCCGTATTCATGTTTATCCACCTTTCGATAAGCATTGTTTGCCTTTATTCTAACATATAGTCAGAAAAAATCAACCGTTATTTTAAACTTAATGCTTTTTTAACAAGTCTTTTCTGATATAGCCGACGGAAGCCGACATCAGATCAGCTTCCGTCTGAAAATTACTTTTTCAATATCGTTTTCAGGTATTCGATTATAGCCTTAAAGAACCGGTATATTGCCTGAAAAATATTCGTTGTGTAGTCTCTTGTGTCGTCGTTTTCCTCGGTCATCGGCTTAATGGCGTCCTCCCAGTAATAAAAACGCATATACTGCGGGAAACGCTCATCATCATCAATTGTCATTTCCTTTTCGCTCCGGCAGGCGGCCACCATCAGCTCGTTTACACAACCCGGGAAGTTATTGTGGTCAAGATCTTTGATGAACCATGTGGTATCCGGGAAAAGACAGGTAGAAGCGTCAATCTGCTTATCCGAGGAAATATACTTGTCCGTGCCGTTTGCCTTGGCGTTTTCCATGTACTTTTTGTCAAAGCAGGAGTCAAGGGGACTTGTTGTTGCGCCGAAGGACTGATGATAAACCGAAATCTTGTTGTCATTGACGGTGTTATAAGATGTCGTAATCGGAATCATCTGGAAACCGTACTTTGAGATGTTCATCAGTCTTACGCCGTCGTCATGCATGGAAACAAGGATATTCTTCAGCTGCTGTCTTACGGTTACGTCATAGTGATCAAGCTTTTCGATCAGCTCGGCATATTCCTCGGTGTTGTCACCGAAAACAAGTTCTTTTGCCTGTTCATAGTCCTCAGCAGCAACCATGCTCCAATATCCGGGAGAAGTACCGTAGCTTGAACGCATAATACGCGGAAGGACATTCGCGTAAATCTTCGCATAAATCCTATTGACGGCAGAGGCAGTCAGACCCAGGGTATAATCTTCGTTAAGAATGGAAATAGTCGCTTTAAGTATTTCGTTGACCTGCCAGTCATCGGCAATCCAGTTTTCGGTAAAATAACGGTCGATCGCATCGGAATTCAGTTCGATTTTACCGGCAAAAATGTCGCTCAAAATCGTTGTGCCCTGAACGGCAGAGGCATACTGGACAAAAGTTTCCACATCGTCCCAGCCGTATTCGGCAAGATAAGCAAAAGCCATATTACAGCCCATGCAGCGTGAAAGAATCGCAACCTTATCGTGACCTGTAAGTTCTTTAACAGCCTTGACATAACGGTTCAGATCGTCGGCAATATCACACGGGTCAAGACGGGAATCATAATGATAAACAAACGAATAAACATTGTCGTCCTTGTGTGAATCGTAAAGCGTTTCAGGGGACCATGACCATTCAATTCCGCTTCCGTTGGTGACGGTACCGTCTTTATTCGGCGTGAAATCGGCAAAAAGCGGTGCAGTCTGCTCATAAAGAAAATCACAGTACGCATCATAGTTGCCAGTTACGACAGCCTTTGCAAGAATCGGTGCACCTGATTTGACCATTCCGGTAATCGCATCGCCGCCGATATCAAGGACATCTCGTCTGTCCGGAGACGACGGATCGTCATAAATCGTGCTTCTTCCGAAAACGTAAATGATCGGAGTATGTCCGCAGTTACATTCTCCGAGAGCCGAAACCATCGGAACAGCAAGAGACAAAAGCATCACAAGACAAAGGATAACGGAAATCGTTTTTTGTAGCTTTTTCATTTTTAAACCTCCGGGTAAAGTATTAATACAATGTTAACACTATGAAAAAATTATGTCAACATGAAGATTGTTTTCGGTTTACCCAAATTGTTAAAAATATGTTAACTTTGAAAAAGCGCGTAAAATTAATACCAAATCACGGCCAAAAAGAAAAAAATAAGGCAACAGGTTTCCCTGCCGCCTTGGATTTACCGATCACTCTTAATCGAGGATTCTGCCGTCCGTTGAAATGGTCACAACCTGCCACGGAATGAATTTGCCGCTTGCCTGCAAGGCTCGTTTTACAGCATTTTCAATTCCGCCGCAGCAAGGCACTTCCATTCTGACAACGGATACGCTTTTGATGTCATTGTTTGAGAAAATTGCCGTCAGTTTTTCGCTGTAATCGCCCTCATCAAGTTTGGGACAACCGATCAGCGTCACTTTGTTTCGGATAAAGTCAGCATGAAAATTGCCGTATGCATAAGCCGTACAGTCGGCGGCAACAAGAAGATTTGCGCCGTCAAAATACGGGGCATTAACAGGCACAAGCTTAATCTGAACCGGCCACTGCGAAAGCTGACTGTGATTTACTTTTGTTGTTTCGGGCACCGCTCGGTCTTTTCTTTTGATCATCTTAGAATGCGTTCCCGGACAGCCGTAGGGCAACGGCTCAGCCTTTTTCTTTGAGGCCAGAACCGCCGCTTCATCATATGCCGGAGCTTCACGCTCTTCAAAAGAGATAGCATCCGTCGGACAAGCCGGCAGACAGTCGCCTAACCCATCGCAGTAATCTTCTCTTGTCAGCTTTGCCTTGCCTTCAACCATTTCGATGGCTCCCTCATGGCAAGCCTCGGCACAAAGACC